>JAJZTY010000150.1 GCA_021847325.1 Bacillota bacterium | reverse complement strand
GATTAATGAAGATAATCATCAAGATTTACTAAAAGCTGCTAGTTTATGTAATGATTCTCGTTTTATAGATAATAAATGGGTAGGAGATCCTACAGAAACGGCACTAAGTGAATGGGCTATAAAACAAGGATTAAATCTTGAACATACACAAAAGCTCTATCCAAGAGTTGCGGAAGTTCCATTCGAGTCTAATCGTAAACGTATGTCAACTGTCCATAAGCATAAAGACCATTATACTGTTTATGTAAAAGGTGGTGTAGATGAGGTCTTAAGTCAAGTTACACATATGATTGATGGTGAAACGATTCGACCAATTTCTCAAGAAGATTTAACTCAAATCCAACAAGAAAATGCAAGGATGGGTCAAAACGCATTACGTGTCTTAGCATATGCGAAGAAAAGATTACAAGAGAACATTAAAGATGGAGATGTTAGTGTTGAATCACAACTCTGTTTTGTAGGGTTAACTGGTATGATAGATCCACCTCGTGAAGAAGTTAAACTCGCGATTGAAGAATGTCGTACAGCGGGTATTCGTCCAATTATGATTACCGGTGACCATAAAACAACAGCAGAAGCAATCGGATTACAAATTGGATTGATGTTGCCAGGTGACAAGGTTGTGACAGGTACGGAACTTGATTTAATGAGTGATGATGATTTATACAAACAAGTTAAAAGTATCGCTGTATATGCACGTGTATCACCTGAACATAAGATGCGTATTATCGACGCATGGAAAAAACATGGTGAAATTGTTGCGATGACAGGGGATGGCGTAAATGATGCGCCAGCGCTTAAGAAATCTGATATAGGTGCTGCGATGGGTGTTGTAGGTACAGAAGTTGCCAAAGGGGCAGCGGATATGGTTCTTGCGGATGATAATTTTGCGACTGTGGTTAATGCAGTTGAAGAGGGTCGTCGAATCCGTGATAACATCACCAAAGCGATTACTTACTTACTCTCATGTAATGTAGGGGAGCTCTTTACACTCCTAGTTGCGGCTTTAATGAATTGGGCCACTCCTTTACTTCCAATTCATATTCTATGGATTAACTTAGTTACAGATAGTTTGCCTGCTTTAGCACTTGGAGTAGATCCAGCTGAAGAAGGAATCATGAAACGTGAACCTAATCGTGAGAAGGGCTTGTTAAACAAATCAATGGCCTATCGTATTGCTTATCAAGGTATATTGATTGGTACATTAACACTAATCGCATTCTTATATGGTTATGGAAGTCTTGGTCAGGAAGGCTCATTAGCACAAGGCCAAACGATGGCATTTATCGTTCTTGCATTTAGTCAACTTGTGCATGCTTATAATATTCATTCATTTAAACAAAGTGCATTTAAATCATTCTTAAAGAATAAATGGTTAATATTAGCCACATTCACGAATGCGCTTATGATGTTAGCTGTATTATTTATTCCTGTTGTTCGTGATTTATTTAAGTTAGTTGAATTAGATTTACATCATTGGGAAGTCGTTATTCTATTGATGTTTATCCCATTAATCGTTGTAGAAATAATGAAATTATTGAAATTAAATGGTAAAAGATAAAGTGTAAAAGCTTTATCTTTTTTTGTGAAACTTTAAACACATTTAAAATACATACCATGGGTGGGTTTACGATATCTTATTCATCTGTTATAATCTCAAAGTAAAAATAATCATTGATTTATCAATAATTCACAATAACCATGAAAACAAAGGTCCCTATGCGTCTAAAAAAGAAATATAAAGTCATTCTGTATGTAACACTTACCTTAATTTTAGGTTGGATATTAACTGTATCTGGAATATCTGCTTATAAATATTTAAATTTAGTTGATGCCTATGATTTCATTGTTGATGGTGAAGTAAAATATACGATACCAAGTGATCAATATGATGATTTAGAATTATTGATGAAAAAATATAAGATGGACTTTCTTTCTGTCTCAAACATCTCAAATAGCGCAAAAATTCTGAGTGTTGAATTTAAACAAGATATTCAGGTTGTTGAGAGAAAAGTTGAAGAAGAAGAGTTAGATAGTATTGATGATATTGCTTTAGAATTCCAGAAAAATGAAGAAGAAGCCATTTATCACACGATTGTAGAAAACGATAATCTATGGGATATCGGTGTCACCTATGGTATGAATCTAGCTAAGATTGTAGAGTATAATCCTTTCTTAGGAGCTAGAGAAGAAAAAGATTATATGATTTGGCCTAAAGAAGTATTATTGATGAAACCTGCTAATCCAGTCTATGATGTAGTGGTTAAATTACAAAACACAGCACTTGAACCTGTTCCATTTGAAACAATAAAAATTGAAGATAAGAATTTATTTACATCACAACGTATCATCCTTAAAGAAGGGATCGAAGGCGAGAAGAACGTAGTTTACGATATCGTTATGGAAAATGGATATGCAACGAGTATTGAGGCAATCCAAGAAACGATATTAAAAGAACCAGTTAGTGCCGAAGTTAAAGTAGGTACTAAACGAACTCTATCATATGGTGGTGGTAATAATTACGGTGTGACTACAGGTCGTTTAACCAGTGGATATGGATATCGTACTCATCCGATTTCTGGTGTTAAAACATTCCACAATGGTATTGATATCGCGGCCCCAACTGGTACAGGTGTTTATTCTTATGCTTCCGGTACTGTCATATCTGTTAGTCAAAATAATACCTTAGGTAAATATATTGCGATAGATCATGGAAATGGATTGGTAACTCGATACCTACATTTATCTAAATTCAATGTTGAAAAGGGTGATAAGGTAAGTACTGGTGATCGTATTGGATCGGTTGGTAATACGGGTTATAGTACAGGCCCACATTTACATTTCGAAGTCTTGAAAAATGGTTCATATCAGAATCCATGGAATTACATTTAAGAGAGTTTAACTCTCTTTTTTTGTATAATATTAATTAGAGTTAGAGGTCACAATGGAAATATTTGATGCGTTTGATGAGAATGGTAAAGCACTTGGGTATGATTTAGTAAGAGGAGAGAACATCCCAATAGGGGTATATCACAAGATTGTTCAAATATATACAATCGATGAAAAGAATCGGATCTTAATTACACAGAGACATCCATTAAAACACTTTGGTTATTATTGGGAGATAACGGCTGGAAGTGTCATTAAAGGTGAAGATGAGTTAAGTGCTGCTGTAAGAGAATTAGAAGAAGAAACTGGGATTAAAGTTTTAA
>JAJZTY010000149.1 GCA_021847325.1 Bacillota bacterium | reverse complement strand
GCTGGTTTAGATTGGAAAGTTAATCTTACATTAAACCGTAGAGAAGCTTTAAAAGATGCGGACTTTGTCACAACTCAGTTCCGTGTTGGATTGTTGGATGCTCGTATTCGTGATGAAAGAATTCCTCTAAGCTATGGCTTTATTGGTCAAGAAACCAATGGGGCTGGTGGCATGATGAAGGCTTTACGTACGATTCCTGTTATCTTAGACATCATTAAAGACATGAAAGAATTATGTCCTAATGCATGGTTGGTTAACTTCACTAATCCAAGTGGTATCGTAACTGAAGCTGCGATTAAAGTAGGTGGATGGAAACGTACGATTGGTTTATGTAATGTGCCTATTGGTCATATTGCGTCATCTAATGCGGTTATGGGTTTCTCTGAATTTGATACAACATTATTCTATAAATTTGCTGGTTTAAATCATTTCCACTGGCATAAAGTATGGGATAAGGCTGGTAATGAAATTACCGATTATCTCATTGAACAAGTTTATAACCCAGAAAACAAAGCTAAATACGAAGGTATGAAGAATATCCGTAACTTACCTTTCAGTTATGAACAAATCAAACATTTAGGTATCTTACCATGTGGTTATCACCGTTATTACTACATCCAAGAAGATATGTTACATGAAGAATTAGAGGCATTTGAAAATCATACAACTCGTGCAGAAACGGTTAAGAAAACAGAAGCTGAATTGTTTGAACTTTATAAAGATCCTAAACTAGACTACAAACCTGAACAACTCACTAAACGTGGTGGTACACACTACTCTGATGCGGCTTGCGAAGTTATTGCGTCTATCGTTAATAATAAGAAGACTCAAATGGTTGTAAGTACACAAAACAATGGGGCAATCTCTGATCTACCTTACGATAGTATCGTTGAAATCTCTGCTCTAATCACTTCTCACGGTGCAGAACCTCTAAACTGGGGTTCATTCAAACCTGCAGCTCGTGGTGTATTACAAATCCAAAAAGCGATGGAAGAAGTTATCATTGAAGCAGCTGTTACTGGTGATTATGGTGCAGCTCTACATGCCTTCACGATTAACCCACTTATCTCTGGTGGTGTTAAAGCTAAGGCTATGTTGGATGAAATGCTTGTGGCGAATAAAGACTATTTACCTCAATTCAAATCTGTTATTGCGGAATTAGAGGCAAATGGTGTCGTTTACCACAAGAAATAATGATGTTAAGAACTAAGCAAAAACTTAGTTCTTTTTTTATTCATGGTATGATAGTGATAATAGAGGAGCTTTATGAAATTTATTAAAACATTTATCGTATTGTTAATTATTACTGGTATAGCACTTGGTGTATATGTTTTTTATGATTATCAGAATGTACTAAAAGAAAGTGCACCCATTCAAACCCTTACATTTAATGATGTCGAAATAAGTTATAAGAATGCGAGTGTTGAATATCATATCTTGAACGGATTAATCCCAATCAAACGTGATTTTCAAAACTTGAATCAAGCTAACCTTATTAGTACGAATATCGTCAATACCCTTTCTGCCTTAGAAACAGATCAAATAGAAATCACGTATCCAGATGGAACAATTCAAAATGTTGTTGGAGTATCACAGATTAATTTAGAAGAAAATGGAACTTATTTGTTTAAGTTACTTAGAACTCAAGACAAAACTAATTATCAATTTGAATTTAGTGTCGATGTGGAAAGTCGTCCTACTATTTCGATTAGTAACCAAAATCCTGTTCAAGGTGAGCTATTGATTGTAGAAATCAATAATATTCCATTGAATAGCCAAATAGACATTGATAATCATTTTAGACCTTCCGCAATTATCCAAAAGGATTATAAAGCACGTTTCTATCTTCCTATGGCCTATCGTGAAGCCGCTAAAGTATATCCATTAACGCTCTCCATAAACAATCAAACCTACAATTATGAAATAGATGTCAAAACCTATGTGTTCAAAGAAATACACTTTACAGTAAGTGCATCTGTCTCTAGCAGTACTGTGGGTAATAATGATGCGGTAACACAGTATCGTGAAACCATCTATCCTCTTTATGAAACCTTTGAGACTGAAGAGTATTGGGAAGGTAATTTCATTAAACCGGTTGAAGGAGCTCGCATATCTTCTACTTTCGGAGAAATGCGTTTCGTAAACAATGCGAAAACTCCATCACGTCATGCCGGTATCGATTATGCGATTAAATGCGGAACAGAAGTACTCGCTTCCAATGCGGGTAAAGTTGAATACGCTGGTTTCCTAACCATGATTGGGAATACCATCGTTATCGATCATGGACTTGGTTTAAAAACATTCTATGAACACATGGAAGATATCACCATTACTCAAGGTGATATGGTTGAGAAAGGACAGTTGATTGGTCATGTTGGCACAACTGGTTATTCAACTGGTTGTCATTTACATTTCCAAGCGATGGTTAAGAATCAATCCATTAATCCAGAATTCTTGTATAAAATTACGGAATAATAAGTTTATTGTTTGACACTGATTTATTCATGTGTTAGAGTTTATGAAAAGTTAAATAAAACTAGGTTTTAAGAGGCTGCGATTGTCATTAGTTGATTCAATGAGGGACCATCGCCGAAGCAGAAATGCTGGGGTTATGTTTAAGAGACATAACACTGTTTGTAGGTATTTGCCCTGATACATACAAGTGCGCTTATAACACTAGTCGGGCAAAAGGAAACTCTTTGAGTCACAGGCCTTTTGCTTGTGGCTTTTTCTTTATAGGAGAACTAACATGACCTTTAATCCATTTTCAACCCAACAGAATCACTTAATGATTGGATCGTATCGAGTATCAGATCTAGCAGAGAGATACCAAACACCCCTCTTTATCATGGATGAATCTTTGATTCGTTCTAAGATGAGATATTTTAAAGACCTATTTCAATCCCCTCACTGTGAGAGTCAAGTTATCTATGCTTCTAAGGCATTTCTTAATCTTGCGATGTGTCAGTTGGTGAAAGAAGAAGGTCTTTTTTTAGATGTGGTAAGTGGAGGAGAACTCTATACTGCACATAAAGCAGATTTTCCCATGTCAAATATCCTCTTCCATGGAAATAATAAATCCATTGAAGAACTACAAATGGCGATTGATTTTGGGGTAGGACGGTTCGTGGTGGATAATCCAACCGAAGTATCACGCTTAATTGAATTGATACCAGATGGTAAAGTCATGAATATATTGCTTAGAGTGAATCCGGGTATTGA
>JAJZTY010000025.1 GCA_021847325.1 Bacillota bacterium | reverse complement strand
GAGCTAACCACATGAATCGAATATCGTATCGACAGGCGGCTTCCATGTCTCTTAAACTCGTAATTTGATTCATATAAGCGAAGAGGACCAATTTAAGTAACGTGAGATCTTCATAATCATGGCGTCCTCTACCGTTGGGTTTGAGGTATGCCTTTAAGTTAACTCCTTCTAAAATCTCACAAAAACTATGAATGGAATCATTCTCTTCGAATAAAACACTACAATCCAGTGGTAAAATCAGTTGTTTTACGCTATAATTCGTACTGTCCAGGTACGGATTTAGCGTAGGGTTAATAGTTATATTTTCCATACCTAAATTATACTAGAAAAGGTCCAAGCGTTTGCCTGGACCTTTTCATTTGTCTTCTATTCAAAGCTGTTTATTCGTTACAGCCTCTTTTATTTTGTTTACAAAATTTCGACAATATTCGACCTCTAAATTGTTTGTTTACATTTAGTATGTGAATTGGTTTACAATGAAAGCGTATACACTTAGTGTATTTCGTTCTGTTATGAAAAGGAGAAACCATGAAAAAGATTTTAAACAGACCTGAAGATGTCGTTGAAGAAATGATTAATGGCCTAGTTGCGACGCATGATAATATCGTACATCGCGTAGGTGATACTCGTGTTGTGGCTCGTAATTATGAAGGGAATGGAAAAGTTGGATTAGTTTCTGGGGGTGGTAGTGGACATGAACCATCTCATGCAGGATTTGTAGGTAAAGGTATGTTAAGTGCTGCTGTTTGTGGAGATGTGTTTACTTCACCAACAGTAGATCAAGTATATGAAGGTATTAAGGCTGCTGATAAAGGAGCTGGTGTATTTTTAGTAATTAAGAACTATACCGGAGATCTTATTAACTTCACTATGGCAAAAGAAATGGCAGAAGATATGGATAATATTAAAGTTGATTCTGTTACAGTGAATGATGATATCGCGGTTGAAGGTTCAACATGGACTGAAGGTCGTCGTGGTGTTGCGGGTACTGTTCTTGTACATAAAATACTAGGTGCAATGGCTGAAAATAATGCGACATTAGATGAAATTAAGAATGAAAGTGAAATTCTTATTAACGAAATGGCTACATTAGGATTAGCATTAACTCCTGCAATCGTGC
This sequence comes from Bacillota bacterium, assembly GCA_021847325.1. Taxonomy (GTDB): domain Bacteria; phylum Bacillota_I; class Bacilli_A; order Erysipelotrichales; family Erysipelotrichaceae; genus UBA2212. The sequence goes on along the minus strand of JAJZTY010000025.1, from coordinate 16,411 downwards.
CTCAAGCTGGAAAACCTGGATTTGAGTTGGCCGATGATGAAATTGAATTTGGACTTGGTATTCATGGAGAACCAGGGTACAGACGTGCAAAATTACATGAATCAAAAGCTATGGCACAAGAATTTATTGATAAGATCGTTGCGGAATTAAAATTAAAAGAAGGCGAAGAAGTTGTTGCTTTCGTAAATGGTATGGGTGGAACACCTTTAATGGAACAATATGTCTTTATGAATGACGTATTAAATATTCTAAAAGGTTTAAATATCCATGTTACACGTAAAATTATTGGTAATAAGATGACTTCTATTGAAATGCAAGGTATTTCATTGACGTTATTACGTATTAAAAATAAACGTTGGGTAGAATATCTAGATCAAGAAGTGAAAGTGGCTGCGTGGTAATATTGTGAATTCAGTTGATTTTACTAAATGGTTTGAGATTTGGACAAGTGAAATTCAAACACATAAGATTCACTTAAGTGATTTAGATAATGCGATTGGCGATGGTGATCATGGATTTAACATGGCCAAAGGAGTTGCGGCTTATCAAGAAGCTCATCTTAATAAACAGGATTTATCGATTGGTGATGAATGCAAACTAATCGGTATGTCAATGTTAAGTAAAGTGGGTGGGGCTTCAGGGCCTTTATACGGTTCCGCTTTTCTAGCAATGGCTAAAAGTTTTGGAGATACTAAAGAGATAACACATGATCAACTCGTTGCTGCATTAACTGCAGGAGTCGAATCCATCATGTATCGAGGAAAAGCATCTCGATATGAAAAAACGATGATTGATGTGTGGTTACCTGTTATTGAAAGTCTAAAACAAAATAATCTTACGGAAGAGATGATTGATAGCTTTGTCAATGAAACGGGTCCTCTAAAGGCGACTAAGGGTCGTGCGGCTTATCTAGGTGATCGTTCCATTGGGCATATTGATCCAGGATCTTTCTCATCTGGATTACTCTTCAAAGCATTACTTAAATTAATATAATCTAAGATAAAGGCATCGATGAAATATCGATGCTTTTTATTCGTTTTAATGGCTTTTAGAGTTGTTTTTATTGAGTGATAAAACCAATTACTATCATATATAAAACGCGTTACTATGAGGCTAGAATCAAGTTAATTTATCCTATCTAAATTACTTTATAATAATTAAAAATCTCTCTGTATTGATATAGAGAGATTCATTAAATATTATTTAATTAATAAACTATTTTGATAATTTACTTACTTCATTTACAATCGCTTCATGACTTGGATCAACGAGCGTTTGTACAGCCGCAACAAAGGTACCTTCAACAATCGGTGCATCTAAGTAGAAACATTTTTCTCTTAGTGAAGCATCAATCATATCTAATACCATTTCAATGCTCATAATAGAACTACCAATATCTCCGAAAAGATAGATACGTTCACTACCAATACTATTCTCTATACAGGTTTGAAGATATAGAGGGTTTGTTCCTATTTCATGATCTTCAGTCCCCCCAACAGGAATAATTTGTAAATTAGAGTTAGAAACCATCTGATTCACTAAATCAACAATACCTTCACTGATTTTAGGACTATGTGAAACCACAATGAATGTAATCATAATTTCTCCTTTGATAGTTTAATTATTAAAAAAACGTATGATAATGTCCATACGTTTTTTATTGAACAAATTGGAATAACTTATTCTGGTTTGTAGCCTTGAGCAGCTTTAACAGCAACTTTCCAACCAGCATAATGAGCTTCACGTTCATGTGCAGGAAGAATTGGTTCAAAACGACGATCAAGTTTCCAGTTATTAGTAACTTCGTCTGTTGATTTCCAGAAACCAACTGCTAGACCTGACAAGAATGCTGCGCCTAGAGCTGTTGTTTCTTGAACAACTGGACGATCTACAGGAACACCTAAGATATCACTTTGGAATTGCATTAAGAAGTTATTCTTAACTGCGCCGCCATCGACTTTTAGTTGAGCTAGTTTAATTCCAGAATCGATTTCCATAGCGGATAATACATCACGTGTTTGGTAAGCGATTGATTCTAGAGTAGCGCGAGTGATATGAGCTTTAGTTGTACCGCGAGTTAAACCAACGATAGCACCACGAGCTTTATCATCCCAATAAGGAGCGCCTAATCCAACAAATGCAGGAACTAGGTAAACGCCGTCACTTGATTTAACAGAAGTAGCTAATGCTTCTGATTCAGGAGCAGCAGTAAAGAATTCTAAACCATCACGTAGCCATTGAACTGCAGATCCAGTCACGAAGATAGATCCTTCAAGAGCATATTCAACTTTTCCGTCAATACCCCAAGCAAGAGTAGTTAGAAGACCGTTCTTACTAGGAATACCTTTTTCACCAGTGTTCATTAACATGAAACTACCAGTACCGTATGTATTTTTTGCCATACCAGGTTTGAAGCAAGCTTGACCGAATAGAGCAGCTTGTTGGTCACCAGCGATACCAGAAATAGGAACTTCTTGACCGAAGAAGTGATAATTAGCAGTCTTGCAATATACTTCTGATGACATTCTAACTTCTGGAAGCATGTTAGCTGGAACGTTTAGAATATCTAGTAATTCTTGATCCCATTTTAGATCATAAATATTATACATTAATGTACGAGAAGCATTGGAGTAATCAGTAACGTGAGCTGCGCCACCGGATAATTTCCATACTAACCAAGTATCGATTGTACCGAATAATAAATCGCCTCTAGCTGCTTTTTCACGAGCGCCTTCAACATGATCTAAAATCCATTTAACTTTTGTTCCAGAGAAGTAAGCATCAACAACTAGACCAGTTTTGTCACGGAACAATTTTTCTTTGCCCATGGCTTTAATTTCATCACAAATTGATACAGTTTGACGACTTTGCCAAACGATAGCATTGTAAATTGGAAGGCCAGTGTGTTTATCCCAAACAACTGTAGTTTCACGTTGGTTAGTGATACCAATAGAAGCGATTTGTTCAGGTTTAATACGTGTAGATTGTAATACATCCGCTAACACAGCAAGAACTGTGGTCCAGATTTCGTTGGCATTATGTTCAACCCAACCTGGTTTAGGGAATATTTGTGTGAATTCTCTTTGTGCTACACCAACTATATCGGTTTTGTGATCAAAAATAATTGCACGATTGCTAGTAGTACCAGCATCAATGGCTAAAACATATTTTTCCATGTATCCTCCTTTATTAAGATTTTTTTATGACCATGGTAGTCATTTCATTATAAGTTTTTAATTATTATAAGTAGAAAGATAGAATTAAGCCACCTAATATACCACCAACGATAGCAGCAACTAGATTAGGAACAGCTTTTGAGAATTTTCCGCCACGAACGACAGAAGCAACTAATAAACCAGAAGCAGCAGCAAATGCCATATCAACCCAAGCACCGCCTGCAGATTGCACGATTAATCCAGTTCCATGGTTTAATGTCCAAGTTGTCCCAACGATAAATGCAGCAGCCATCCAACCACCGAATGTACCAAAGTTTTCAACTAGTTTTCCCCAAAGTAAACGGATCAAGAATGGAAATATGAATGACCCAGCTAGAGTCGCTAATGCAAATTGTATAGTCATATTATTTAGCCTCCATATTTTCTTCGATCTTAGCGGCAACAAATCCTCCGATTGCGCCTCCTAAAATAACTAAACCTAAAGTTGGTAATGTAGCGATTAGAGGTTCAACTGAACCAGCCATGAAGACATCACGCATAACACCAGCAACGCCGATACCAGCAGCCATGTCAACAAAGCCTGAATCTGGATCATGAGGAATTAACCCCACAAAATGATTTAAGAACCACATTGGGCCGATAATCGCAAACGCTGCAAACCAACCACCAATGATTCCTAATGAGTCTAGGGATGCCATAGGGCCCCATACTGACATTACGAACATACCAGCAATGGCGTAACCTAGAACACTTCTAAGAAATTTCATAATAATCCTTTCCTTTCCATAGCTTTCGCTATATATGTTGACTTGATCAAAGAGTCAAATTAGATTCAATTTAATTATCTTGATCAAAGTTCAATCCTTGTTGATATCCAAAATCTCGGATAACCATATTCTTATTTTAAAATAAAAGCGCTTACATTGATATATTTATCGTAACGACAATATTCGACTTGAATTAAATTTTTTAAAAATAATTATTTTTATATGAAAAATTATGACTGAGCTCTAATAATATTCTCTTTAATCTTTTCTGTTATCATTCCAATGAACTCAGAATTGGAAGGCTTACCTGAAGGATCTTTAAACTTCATAGAAATCAAAAACTTAGTTAGACGTTTATTATTGTTTTCATGAGCTAAAGTTAAGCAGTGTCGCATAGCTTTATCCACGTTTCCACTACTCGTATTAAAATATTCCGCAACATATGGATAGATCGTTTTGGTGATTGAAAAAACAGAATTGAAATCTTTTAAGTTGTGTTCAATAGCCAATCTGAAATACTGATAACCATAGGTATGAGAAGGAATACCACTATCCATCAAATGCTTGATGATTTGAGAGTGTATTTGTTGTGTTTGATGAACTTCTTTCTTTATGTGAGTGGTTAAGATTCGAAGGCGTTCAATTAGAATCTGAGATGTAAATGGTTTGAAGATTACATAACTAGCTCCCCAATTTAAGGCTTGCTCAATCACATTTTCATTTTGAATCTCAGATAGAACAATTACTTCGGTATTTTTTAAATAATCATTCATAAAAGCTTGCTTAAGAAACTCCAAACCATCACATTTTGGCATGAATAAATCGACGATAATCACGTCAAAATGATGATTTTTGAGAATAGACAAAGCTTCATACCCATCTTTAGCTTTAGCAGTTATTTTAAAATCTGTTGTTGAATCTAGCATTTCTGTCATTTTAATCAAGTCTAAATGACTATCATCAACTAACATAACATGATTAGTTTTTTTAATAATTGAAATAGTCTCATTAGATCGAATTTGGATTGACATTAATTTACTTTCTCCATACTTCTTGAAGCAATTATATCTATTCCTAAATCACATATATTAGTTACAATGACATCATTCATTTTGACTGGTGCTGTGACTTCGATACTTGCTAAAGCTTTCATGACTTCAAAGAGTTTACCTTTTGGAATATCAGAGGAGGTAATAACAGGCAAACGATTATAAATAGCACCTGTAATTTTTATTGTACTAGTTAACATACGTGTAGGATTAGTAAGTTCCTTACGTGCATATCCATCACCACGATTACATGAATTACCCGTAACGCTTAATATACTTCCGTCATCATTTTTTTCAACTTCTAGATGACAACTCATAGGACAAACAATACAAATCATTTCAATTTTTTTCATGCGACTTCCTCCACAACTTCGATCGTAAGCGTTTGTTGGCATAATGCGACATCAGATGCTTTTAATATTACTTTCTCCATTTCAGCAGGAGCGAGATGTTTTTTCTTTATGACACGTAAAACTTCATCATCATTTTTGATAACAATTTCAACATTCTTATATTGTTTTGTGACTCTAAACATAAGTTCAATGGTCTTATCAAGATTAACTGGATGAATACGTTGAGGAACAATGTATCCAATTCCCTTTTTAGCAAGTGTATTGACAAAGCGACCTTCTTCTAATTGGCTATTAATATATTTCGCTGCAGCAATCCCTGCTTTACGACCTTCTTCAGCCACAAAGTCGACTAAATCATGTACATGAAGTACATTTCCACACGCAAATACTCCATTTAAAGAGGTCTGATAGGACTCATCTACTTTTGGTCCGCGTGTTTTAGGATCCATTTCAATATTCGCTTCTTCACTTAACGCATTTTCAGGAATCAAACCGATTGAGAATAAAACGGTATCAACATCAAATGTTTTTTCTGTATTTGGTATAGGACGCATTGATTCATCCACTTGAGCAATAGTGACTCCACTAACTCGATCAAGACCATCAATTTTTGTGATCGTATGACTTAAGAACAATGGAATATTAAAATCTTCTAAACATTGTTTGATATTTCTAGGTAATCCATTAGAGTAAGGCATGATTTCAGCAACACCTTTTACTTCAGCTCCCTCCAATGTTAAACGGCGAGCCATAATAAGACCGATATCACCACTACCAAGGATAAAGATTTTCTTACCAACCATGAATCCTTCCATATTAATATAGCGTTGTGCAGTTCCTGCACTCCAAACGCCTGCAGGACGATAGCCAGGTACAGCAATCGCTCCACGTGTACGCTCACGACAACCCATAGCTAGTATGATAGCTGAAGCTTTAATTACGTTATATCCTTCTTCTGGACTAACATATTCAAGTGTTTTATCATCGTTAAGATGAATAACCATTGCGTTCAATTTATAACTTATATGTTTTTCTTTTACTAAATTGATAAAACGTTCCGCAAAACTAGGACCTGATAGTTCTTCTTTAAAAGTATGTACACCAAATCCATTATGGATACATTGTTGAAGAATACCACCAAGTTCTTTATCTCTTTCAAGAACTAAAATATCTCTTACTCCATTTTCAAATGCGCTAACTGCAGCGGAAAGCCCTGCGCTTCCACCACCAATAATGATTAATTCAAAGTGCTTCATGCTAGGTTCTCCTTTGTTTCGCCGACAAGAATAGTTGATTCATCTGAATCAAGTAAAACTTCTGTAGGTTTGATGTTTAATTCTCTTGCTAAGATCGCAATAACGCGAGGTTCACAAAAGCCACCCTGACAACGACCAGCACCAGCTCTAACTCTGCGTTTAACAGCTTTAACTGTTTTAGCGCCAGCATTACGATGAATAACATCAACAATTTCGCCTTCACTAACATGTTCACAACGACAAATCATTTGTCCAAACTTTGAATCTTTTTCAAACATTGCTTGTTTTTCTTCAACTGTCATACGATTTAAAATTAACCATGGACGGCGTGAAATACGAGGCTCAGTTTTTTCATTTAATGGAACCATATTCGATAAAATATCTAATACATACTCAGTAATTGCAGGAGCAGAAGCAATACCAGGAGAATCTATACCGATTAGATTAATAAAGTTCTTAACATCTTTTGCTTCTTCAATAACAAAATCATATTCAAGATGTGAAGGTCTTAATCCGACATAAGTACGAATAACAGTGTGCATAGGAATATTTTTCACAGTCTTTGCGACTTGTTCTTTAACATATTGCAATGCTGCTGATGTATTATCTTTACCTTCTTTATTCGTTATGATGTCAGAATTAGGCCCAATTAGAATGTTGTCATGAATAGTAGGTACTACTAAAACACCTTTTCCTTTTTCAGAAGGAAGTGGGTATATGGTTCTTGAGACAACAGGTTTTATAGCGCGATCCAATACATAATATTCGCCGCGACGTGGAGTAATTTTATAAGAATTTTGTTTTGATACCATAGCATAGATATCATCTGAATATAGACCGGCCGAGTTTATGATTACTTTTGCTTGGAATACACCTTTAGGTGTTGTCACATCAAAGTAACCTTCTTTTCGATCAATGTTTGTTACTTTATGATCGAGGAATAATTCAAGTCCATTATTCATTGCGTCTTCAACTGCAGCAATGGTAACTTCCCATGGAGATATAATTCCAGTGGAAGGCAAATCTAATACTTCTATAACTAAATCACTTAAATTAGGTTCAAGTAGGATTGCTTCTTCACGATTTAATAAACGACTTGGAACACCACGTTCTTGCGCTTGATGATAGAGTTCATTAAGTTTTAACTTCTCTTCATCATTCACGGCCACTACAAATGCACCATTACGAATAAAATCAACTTTTAACTCTTTACATAAGTCGTCCCATAAAGCATTTCCTCGAACATTTAACTTTGCTTTTAATGTTCCGGTTTTCGGATCATGACCAGAGTGAATAATAGCGCTATTTGCAGCTGTGGCTTCGTTTGCTACATCATTATCTTTTTCTAGTAGCGCTATTCTTAGATTATACTTAGACAATCGTTGTGCTAATAATCCACCATTAATACCAGCACCAATAATCAATACATCATACATGTGTGCTCCTCCTTAAAATAAAAACACCAAAATAGATATGAATGAATCTACTCTGGTGTCTCTTTCGTGAATATTAACTTGTATCCACATTATAAATCATTGAGTTTGTATATGCAATGTTGTTTTATCACAAATTAAAGCGGTTACATTTCTGTTTTATTGATTTTTATCCTCTTTTTGGGCTTCATGAATCGAATTACACAAATTTAAATCGCTTACTGTAAAAGCGATACAACCTGCATTTAATCCATCTTGTACATCCTCTACAGACTTAAGTAGCCCTCCTCCAATGATGGGAGTTGATATTTTTGATTTAATATAAGGAATAATTTTATATGCAATCGCAGGCATAACCTCTACAACATCGGGTTGCGATTTAAGGATAGTTTCTATTCCTCGTTCAATTGATTTACTATCAATTAAGAATACGCGTAATACCGCAATTTTTTTATTCTTTTTTGTTGTTTCAATAATTTTGGTTTTAGTAGAAATAATTCCATCAGCTTTTAATTTTTGACATAAAAACTCTGTTCCATATTCATCGACAGATATTCCATGGATCATATCAATGTGAACTAATGCAAGTTTATTACTCTCATGTGTCTTTCTAATCATATGTTCTAACAATGAAATATGGATGTCTTGGAATAAACAAATCAAGAGGTCTGATTCAATGAATTTCTCCAATTGTTTCATATTTGGAATAACAGGCACACAGATTTGTTGCTCGATAAGCTCTTTTATTTGGATTTTTTCTTTCATGTTCTTATTGTATCATTATTATTAATTTTTAAACAAATAGGTTTTTGCTTACATTTTGCTTATAAAATAAAGTATTTTGAAGTTTATTCACTGTTATTTTCTAATTATTTCTTTAGTAAAGATGCTTATTAAATGTAGACATTAAAGTTAATCCATTAATTGTACCGTTGATAAATACGAACATGAAGATGAAGTTGATTGAAAAGAATTTTATGTTGATTTAAGTTATATTAATATTGATGAGATATTTAAAATAGAAGTTATAATTGTTGCATTTTATGTGTTTAATAAGAAAACTAATATAACTTTATATATCTAAACGGGTTTAACCCCATACTTTTTAGGTATAATATGATTAAGGAGATATATATGTTAAAGATAGAATGGTTAGGTCACTCATCTTTTAAACTAATTTATAATAATTATCAAATTGTGATAGATCCTTTTGGAGATAATGTGATACCTGGATTAAAAGGAGTACATGAATCCGCGCATGTGGTGTATTGTTCGCATGAACATAAAGATCACAATGCAAGAGAGAATGTAGAACTATTACCAATGATGGATAATCCTTTTAAGATGTCTGTTATTGATAGTTATCATGACCAAAGTATGGGAAACCAAAGAGGAACTAATAAGATATTAATCTTACAAAATTCTGAGTTGAAATGTGTTCATTTAGGTGATATTGGTTGTGTTCCAACGGTTGACGAAATGAGACGATTAATGAGACCGGATGTATTGTTTGTGCCTATTGGGGGTCATTATACTCTTAATAAAGAAGAAATAGTTTTATTGATTAAGAAAGTTTTCCCTAAGGTTATAATTCCAATGCATTATCGAACTGAATCATTTGGGCCTCAAGTCATTGGGACTTTATCCGATTTCTTGGATTTAATGGATAACGAAGTTGTTTATTATCACACTTCTTCTATGGAATATAATACGAACTTACCATCGCACATTGCAGTATTAGAACCAAAGAACTCACTTTAGAGCATTCTTCACCCTACCTATTTAGTGGACTGATATACTAGATAAACAAGGAGGCAATTATGTCAAAATACGATTTATCTAAGTTGAATCCAATGCAGTTTCAAGTTACACAAAAAAATGCGACTGAACCCCCTTTTAAGAACGAGTTCTATAATTTCTTTGAAGAGGGAATTTATGTAGATGTGGTCAGTAAAGAAGTGTTATTCTCTTCTCTGGATAAGTTTGATTCACATTGTGGATGGCCAAGCTTTACTAAGCCGATAGAAGAAAATATTGTTGAGAAGAAAGACTTAAGTTATGGGATGATTCGAATAGAAGTTCGTTCTAAAGAAGCGAATAGTCATTTAGGGCATGTATTTGAAGATGGACCACAGGATAAAGGCGGGTTGCGTTATTGTATAAATTCAGCTTCGCTAGAGTTTATTCCAAAAAAAGATTTAGAAGAAAGAGGATATGGAAAGTATCTATCCTTGTTTGAATAAAGAAAGAGGTTATTATGGCATATCCATTACGTATGTTTACACAACGAATCAGAGCGCTCGTTCTTAAACGGTCGATTGATTTAGTGGAAAACAAAAAAGTAGAATTACTGGATCATGATGATGAACATGCTCAGTTTCATGTGGAAAATCAGAAAGATGGGTATTATCATGTAGAGGTTCGTCTACGTGATAAACAAGTTACATTTACTCATTGTGATTGTCCATATCGTGGAGTAGGTTTATGTAAACATACAGGTGCTGCACTTTTACAGTTATTGTTGAATGATGGATTTGATGTGTCTGAATTTTCTGAGTTAGACTTTAAACTAGATGATAGTGAAGTCATTGATCTTGAAGCAATGGAAGAGAATGTTCGTAAAATTATTAAAGAGATAAGTTTGGATAATGAGTTCGAATTAGTGGAATTTTTATCCAATCAAGATAAAGATAAATTATTAACATTTATCTTAAAATACTTAGAAGAATCTGAGGATATCCGATTAGTGATTATGGCTTACATGTGGTATAAAAGTCAGAATCCTAAACCACCGTTTTTATCATAAGCGCATTTGCGCTTTTTTTAGTTCTGTCATCATTTGACATTGACAAGCTTGTATTAGGATAAATTGAATCGAGCTATAAACCATTTTATACTATGTGTGACGATGACCAGAGTCATCAAGTCAAATTACCTATAAGGAGGTATTATGAAAGAGAAAGTTCAAAGTTTTGGCCGTTTCTTATCCGGAATGGTCATGCCAAATTTGGGCGCCTTCATTGCTTGGGGTTTAATCACCGCATTATTCATCCCTACTGGATGGGCACCAAATGAAAAATTATCCGCTTTAGTTGGACCAATGATTGTTTATTTATTACCATTGTTAATTGGTTACACTGGTGGTAGAGTTGTTCACGGTCAACGTGGTGCAGTTGTAGGGGCAGCTGCTACTATGGGTGTAATCGTTGGAACAAGCATTCCTATGATGCTTGGCGCTATGATTATGGGTCCTGTGACTGCATTCGTATTAAAGAAAATTGATGAAGCTTTAGAAGGCAAGATTCCTGCTGGATTCGAAATGTTAGTCAATAACTTCACAGCTGGTATCGAAGCTTCAGTATTCGCAGTATTAGGTTTAGTTGTTGTTGGACCAGTTGTTGAAGCGTTATCCAATGCTTTAGGTGCTGGTGCTGAAGTTCTAGTTAATGCTGGTTTATTACCTCTTGTTTCTATCGTTGTTGAACCTGCTAAGATCTTATTCTTAAATAATGCAATCAACCACGGTGTATTAAGTCCATTAGGTATTGCTCAAGTTGCTGAAACTGGAAAATCAATCTTCTTCTTAGTTGAAACAAACCCTGGCCCAGGATTAGGTATCCTAATTGCTGCGTTCTTGTTTGGTAAAGGTTTAACTAAAGAATCTGCTCCAGGCGCAATCATTATCCACTTCTTAGGTGGTATTCATGAAATTTACTTCCCATACGTATTGATGAACCCATTACTAATCCTAGCTGCTATCGCTGGTGGTGCTACTGGTGTATTCACATTCGTATTACTAAATGCTGGTTTAGTTGCTCCTCCATCACCTGGATCAATCTTCGCTCTATCCGCTATGGCTTCTGGAGATTTAGTTAAGGTTTGGATTGGTATCGCTACTTCCGCTGCTGTATCATTCTTCGTAGCTTCATTCGTTTACAAATTCACTGAAGGCAAAAAAGAATTAGACGAAGCTTCAGCAGAAAGCAGAGCTAATAAAAATTTATGATAAAGAAAATTGTATTCGCATGTGATGCCGGAATGGGATCCAGCGCAATGGGAGCTACAACATTAAGTAAGAAACTAAAAGCGGCTGGTTTAGACATTAAAGTTGTACATACAGCAATAGAAGATATACCAAGTGACGCACAATTAATCGTTACTCACACATCTCTTGCTAATCGTGCTCGTAAAGAACACCCTAGTGTAGAAATAGTCACCATCAATAGTTTTGTTGGCGCACCTGAATACGATCAACTTGTCAAACGTCTTACTGAAGAAAAATAATAAGAAAGAGGTAGAAATACCTCTTTTTACTTATGGCAACATATATTGTGATCTATCTTAAATCGTGTCACTATATATGTTTTCAATAAACGATTATAATAAAAGTATGATAAATCAACAGCTTACTTTTTTAAGTCCTCGATTAATCCAGTGTTTAATTGTTTTATGTAACACTGATGGTTTCATGACGGTTCATGATCTTGCGGAGAAAGTTAAAACGAGTAAACGCACTTTATTTCGAGAATTAAAAGATATTAATACTATTTTAAAATCTTATCCAGTTAAAGTTATTACACGGCCTAAATATGGCATTAAACTCGAATGTGAAACAGAGGAGAAACTTCATTTTAAGAGTTTACTGTTACAGATAAGTGCTAATCAAAACAACTTAAGTAAAGAAGATCGTCAAACGGTATTATTAGCTGAAATATTAAAAAATAAATCACTTCAGAAATTGATCGTTTATGCGAATGAGTTTAGTGTGTCTGAGGCAACGATTAGTAATGATATAGATGGATTAGAACCTATCTTAAATAATTATGGTTTAAGTTTAGTTCGTAAACCTGGAAGTAATTTGAGTATTGAAGGTTCTGAAGAAGCCATTCGAAAAGCAATTCGTGATTTTGTCTATCAACATATGGAAGAGGAAAAGCTAGTTCGCTTACTCAACCAACAAATGCCTTGGGATATTGAGGATTACTTTAAAAATCAAGGCCCAGATAGTATTCTCAATGTCCTGAATAAAGAAATCCTATGGCAAGTCATTGCCATATTAAAAGAAAATGATTCTACTTGGATTCATCGTTTAGCTCAAAATTCTTATATTGGATTGATTCTACACTTAACCATTGCGATTGAAAGAATGGTTAAACAAGATCCAATCACAATAGATCCTTCACTCTTGGAACAACTTCGCAAAGATCCAATGTTTGAAAAGGCAAAGGAGTTAGCTGAGTATTTTGAAGACGAGTTTGATCTTGTGTTTCCAACAGAAGAAATTGCGTATATTTCGATGCATCTAAAAGGGGCTAGACTCTTACATATTGATGTAATTGATCCAATTGAAGAAGAAGGTGCGATACAAACGGTTGAACTACAACGATTGGTTAATCAATTAATAGATCAATTTGAAAAAGTAAGTCGTGTAAAAGTGAAGAATGATGAAATACTTGTTCATGGATTAATGACGCACCTAAGACCAGCGTTAACTCGTTTGCACTATAACTTAGAGATACGTAATCCGTTACTCAATCAAATAAAAACTCAATATACAAGTGTATACAATCAAAGTAGTGAAGCATGTAAAAATACACTCGATAAACGTATCAGTAGTTTAAATGAAAATGAAATAGGATTTATTGCGATGCACTTTGGGGCAGCGCTTGAAAGAATTAAACAAAATGAACCGAATAGACCTGTTAAATTAGCGGTCTTATGTGCAAGTGGTATTGGGATTTCGTCACTACTAGCATCTCGAATAAAACGAAGTTTAAAGGATAGTATAGTGGTTATCCCAAGATCTCATCTAGACTTACAACAAATTAAAAATGAAAACTTTGATTTAATTGTGAGTACGATGGAAATTGAAGATATAGGATTACCCTATGTCATTGTCAATCCATTACTCAGTGATACGGATTTAGAACGAATTCATCAAGCAGTCAATAGTATTACCTCTACACCAGAGTTAAGTGAACCAACCAATGAAATAAATCTATATCAGAGTCTACATGCCAGCGCTATATTAAGTGAATCGATATTAAATCTTGTGGATCAAATAGAGGTCATTCAACTATCGAGTGATATAACACGAAAAGGAATTATTGAAAAAGTGTCTCATTACTTGGGACATGATAGTGAAAGTCGTAAGCAAATTCAAAAAGATATCTTACAAAGAGAATCAATGGGATCTGTTGTGATGGATGAAGAAAACTTTGCGTTGTATCATGCTCAAACCAATGCGGTACGACTACCAAGGATGTTGGTATTTAGACCTAATAAAGAAGTATTTAATGCGTATGATTCTAAAACAGTTCATTTGATTGTGGCACTTCTAATTCCAGAGAATTCTTTTAGAGAATTAAATTATTGGATGAGTCATTTGAGTTCTGCTCTAATTGAAGATGATGCTTATCGTTTGGCTATATTTAGTGAAGATAAAACAGTTATTCAAAAAGAAGTACTTAGAATATTGAAAGGACCGATTAAAGATTGGTATAGAAAGGTGGGTGGATGATTAAGATATTTGTGGTATGTGATGCCGGAATGGGATCAAGTGCTCTAGGCGCAAGCTTACTGCGTAAAGAGTTTAAAGAATCAAAATTAAATGTAAGTATACAAAATGTTCCAATTGATATGGATATGCATGACGCAGATGTGTTAGTGACCCATAAGCATTTTGAAGCGAACTTAAAGAAACACTATCCAGATAAGAAGATATTTGGACTAGAAGATTTCTTGAATAAAAATAACTTAAAAAAGGTGGTACATATGATGGAAACGATTGAAAAAGCAGTATTAGTAAAAGAGAATATCCGAGTTAACTTAAAAACAGTTTCAAGTGATGAAGCGATTATCTTCTCAGGAAAGAGATTGGTTGAAAGTGGATATGTCGAAGAAAGATACATAGAAGGAATGTTAGAACGTGATCATAGTTTATCTGTTTTCATGGGAAACAAAATCGCATTACCACATGGTGAATATGATTATAAGAAGAATATTCTTAATAGTGGAATCGTAGTTGATATCTATCCTGAAGGGATTGATTGGCATGGAGAAACGGTCAATCTAGTCGTTGGCTTAGCCGGACAAGGTGAAGATCATATGCATATCCTATCCAATATTGCGACTGTATTTGGGGAAATAGAAGAAGTGGATAAAGTTCTAGCACATCAAGATGTAGAAGAAATCTATCGCTTATTAACCCAAGAGGTACAAGAATGAAAAAAGCGGTTCACTTTGGGGCAGGAAATATTGGGCGTGGGTTTATTGGTTTACTTTTAAACCGTTCGGATTATTTCGTTAACTTTGTGGATGTGAATGACGCGTTAATTGATGCATTGCGTGAAAGACAATCGTATACCGTTGAGTTAATTGATGATAACAGTGAGAAGGTTGTCGTAAATAATGTCTCTGGGATTAATAGTAAGACTGAGTTGGATAAGTTACAGTCAGCACTAATAGAAGCTGATTTAATTACTACTGCCGTAGGACCGAATATTTTACCAATTATTGCGAAATCATTGGTCAATTCGATTGAACATCGAGCTGAACATAAAATTGAATCCTATTTGAACATTATTGCGTGTGAAAATACGATTGAAGGTTCTACTAAGTTGATGAACGCATTATTGCCTTTATTAAGTGAAAAAGCTCAAGCTTATGTTAAAGAGTGGGTTGGATTCCCTGATTCAGCGGTTGATCGTATTGTGCCAAATCAAAAGAATGATGATATTTTATGGGTGAAAGTTGAACCATTCTATGAATGGGTTGTCGATCAAACAAAGATTAAAGGTGAACTTAATATTGATGGGGTACACTTTACCGATACACTTGAAGCATATATTGAACGTAAATTGTTTACGGTTAATACTGGACATACAACCGTTGCGTATGCTGGATTCTTAAAAGGATATCCTACAATAAAAGATGCGATGTTGGATGAATCGATTGTAAAACTTGTAGAGAAGGTGTTAAGTGAAACAGGTTCTATGTTAGTCAAGAAACATGGATTTGATGAAGACCTTCAAAAAGAATATATTGTGAAAACAATTAAGCGATTCAAGAATCCAAGTATTATCGATGAAGTTACACGTGTAGGTCGCTCACCATTAAGAAAATTATCGAAAGGTGATCGATTTATTAAACCAATGTTAGAGTGTGAAGCACTTGGATTGAGTTATGATGGACTAGTAGAATCCGTATTAAACGCATTGAAGTTTGATTGTGTAGAAGATGAAGAGAGTGTAAAACTACAGACTATGATAAAAGATATTGGTCTAGAAAACACACTCATAGACGTAACTGGATTGGAAAAAGACCATCCAATCCTACAAAAAATTATTAAACTTACTTAATTAATAAGAATCTAGTA
>JAJZTY010000024.1 GCA_021847325.1 Bacillota bacterium | reverse complement strand
AATACTGATGCTGGTGGACAAGGAAATACTGACTCTGGTAATCAGGGTGGTAGTGATTCTGGTAACCAAGGCGGATCAGATGGTAGTGGTTCTAAACAAGGAAAAGGATCATAAGACAAAGATGTGCACATGCACATCTTTTTTTTGACTTATAATTTAAATAAGGAGATAATTATGCACAACTATAAAGTTATATTTCATATCGATGAAATGAGTAAATGGAAATTATTGCTTGCGAATGTTAATAATCTAATACAAGATCTAGAAAATCAAACGATCACAGTTGAAGTACTTGCGAACTCTGAAGCAGTTAAATTCTTTATCTTAAATGAAATAAATGAAAAAGATTATCATACTATAGCACTGTTACTTAATAAATCTGTTCAATTTTGTGTTTGTAATAACTCATTGAAATCAAATAATATAAGTCCAGATTCACTTATTTCAGGAATTCATATCGTATCCTCTGGTGTCTCTGAACTTATGATCAAACAACATGATGGATTTGCTTATATAAAACCTTAGATACTCATCTTCTTTATTCTTCGTCTTAATCGTCTTAATCGAACAGATTGAATGATTGATATGACTAAAATGATGATAAACAATATAAATATAAACAACAAAGCGATTCCAGGTTCAATTGATTCTATTTGTTTTAGTATCTCAACTGTTATCCACATCGAACCTGGTAAAACAATAACGACTAATATAAATATTGATAACATGATAAACCAAACTTTTTTCTGAAGTGTTTTTATTGGAATATTTTGGTGTGTACTAATAAACTCTTCATCTTTAACAGTCTGTCTTTCCACCCATAGTAATCGAATATAACGTATCAGGATTAAAAGTAATATACCTAAAATTAAACCACCAAGGTATTTCCAATTCCCTTGTATTATGGGCTCCAGAAAATCCACAATGTCAAACATATGTGAACCCTCCTTCAAGCAAATTATAGGCTTATGATAATTGTTTATCAATGTATACTTTATTTATAAGTATTACTAGATTATGCTTATATATGAGGAAAAAATATGAACACTAAACTCTATAATCGTTTAAATCAATTAGCTGAAAACCTTAATAGAAGAGAAGATTGTTTAGGCTTACTAGCACTAGGATCCTGTGCAGATATTGATCGTATGGATGAATGGTCAGATTTAGATTTCTTTGTGATTGTTGATAAGGATAAACAAATAACTTATTTAAATAATTTGGATTGGTTAGAATCTTGTGCACCTTTAGCTTATGTGTTTAGAAACACAAAGGATGGACATAAAATAATGTGGGAAGATGGGATTTATGCGGAATATGCCGTATTTGAGTATGATCAAATGAATCAAATTCCTTTTTCTAAAGGTCAGTTTATCTTTAAGAAGATGGGTTATCCATTAATGGATACTCCTAAAATGGAGTATCCTGAGTTATCTCAATCAATTGATTATGCGATTAATGAAGTTCTAACTAATTTATATGTTGGGTTATCCCGATATCATAGAGGTGAAACTTTATCAGCATTTCGTTTGATTCAAGTTCATGCGATTGATCGAATCTTATCAATGAATCGTTCTTCATTGCATAAAGACTATGATAATTTCTCATTAGATCGAAGAGTTGAATTCAATCATCCTGAGCTTATTTCATTCTTAAAGAAATCACACTTGGGATATTCATCCATATTAGAATCCGCAAACGTTATTTTGGAGTATATAAAAACCATCACTGACTTAAATCCAATGATGGTTCATGAGATTGAACGATTGATTAACCTTTCTTAGTAAATGGGAAAATCATTGGGACACGACTTGTGTATTCCTTCCAACCCGCATATTTTTCCATATTCTTTTCGAGTAGTGGTGTAGAAATCTTGATAAGAACTGTACTCATTAATAATGGAGAAATAATAAGTAAAGCGTAATAGAATATATTCACAGAATTCGTATATACCAATGTAATTCCAGTAAAGTATAATCCTACCCATATTAAGATTTCACCAAAATAATTAGGATGACGTGTAATTGACCATAATCCTGTCGTTAATAAGGATCTGGTCTTTTTACTAATGTGTTTACGTAGCTGTTCATCCCCAACAACCTCAAAGAACAATCCAACGATTGCGATAAATAACGCTAGATATACAAAATATTGTTCAGGTGAACCTAATACAAATTGATTATATTTAATCACTGTATAAGCAGCTGCCCCAACAATAAAATTAATAATTGCTTGAATCATGAATACTCTAAAAAATGCGATAACGACAACATTATCTCCCCATTCTTTTCGCCAATCTGCATATCTAAAATCTTCAGGTTTTCCCCAATTGCGTTTAAACAAACGAATGGATAATCTTAATCCCCAAACAGTTATAAAAGCCACAATTTCATATGATAGTATTGTAGGATTCTCAGTGACAAAGAGTGTTAACCAACTACCTACAACGAAGCCAAATCCCCAACCTATATCCACAATAGAGTTATTTTTTATAATCGTGGCATAAATGAATATTGCGGTAAAATAAGCAAATGTAAACAGTAATGGTACAAGTAATCCATCAAAACCTAAGTTGGTGAAACCTTGTGTTGCGAGTGCGAATGTTAGTGCAAATAGAACAATATATATAATAATTCTTTTCTTATCCATATTAATCCCCTTTATGTCTACACAATTCTATCATAACCTATTTTTACACTATATTTATATGCTCATATTTGACATAAATGTTTAAAGCTTCACATATATAAGATATATTTCTTTTCAATTTAAAATATAATTCATTTTTTATGTGTTTTTTTAATCATCTTTCCCCACTTTTTATATCATTATGGTAGGATTTAATCACAGCTTAGCTTATTTTTTCACAATAAATTATTACTCGATCAAAGATCTTTATGTAGTCCTCATTTTGTTTATAAAAGGAAGGTAATATGAAAAAAAATATATGGATGGGAATCCTATTATTTGGATTTTGGATGTTGTTAACATTCACATTAGATGTGTTTTCTTTTTTCATTGGTTTAATCGTAGTTTGTTTTGTCTTGTGGTTTAACCGAGATTTACTTTTAAATGAATCTGAAACTGATTTATATTCATATAAAGGATTTGTTCAATTAGTTAAATTTTTTATTGTCTTATTAAAAGAAATTGTTGTAGCGAATATTCAAGTAGCGAAAATTGTGCTTGATCCAAAAATGCCAATTCAACCTTCTTTTTTTAAGTATCCTATTAAATTAAGAAAACCACTCAATCAAGTTATATATGCAAATGGTATAACATTAACTCCTGGTACCCTAACGATTGATGTTCAAGATGATTATTTTATAATTCATGCCTTAACAGATAGTGCTAAAAACGGTCTTTTTAATAGTGATTTAGAGAATGCCGCAAATCAATTGGAGGATTATCATGAATAACATTATGTTAGTATCTTCAATATTCCTTGGATTGCTTTCCTTTGTATCACTCTATCGAGCAATAGTTGGGCCAACTTTAGCAGATCGTGTTGTGGCAATTAACATGATATCGACCAAGGTAAGTATCATTATTGTGTTAGTTTCAGTTTTCCTTGAAGAAAAGAATTATGTGGATGTCGCACTTATTTATGCGATGGTTAGTTTTATCACAACAGTCAGTGTTGCGAAGTATCTTGAAAGGGGGAAACTCTTCTAATGGATATGATAAAAAATAGTGTAGTTATCTTACTACTTCTTGGTGGATTGTTCTTTTTCTTAGTTGGTACGATTGGTCTTTATCGTTTACCTGATGTTTTTACACGTTTACATGCCACGACTAAAAGCGATACTTTGGGAGCTGGGTTGATTATTCTTTCAGTTATGATTTATATGGGTTTTGATATTATTGTCTTAAAACTGTTCTTAGTCTTAATGTTTATTTGGATTACAAATCCTACTGCAGCCCATATTATAAGCAAGGCTGTTTATCATAATGATGTTATTAATAAGGAGGAATCCAATGATGTTTGAGTGGTTCAATGTAATATTGGTTATATTTCTTATTGTATGTGCAATCGCAGTAGAACGCACAAAAGATCTTTTAGCAGCGGTTATAATTTTTGCGTCTTATAGTTTATTTATGTCTGTATTATGGTTGTTACTAGCGGCTCCAGATATTGCGTTAACTGAAGCAGCGATCGGTGCAGGTGTTACAACTTTATTATTCTTGGTCGTTATCTCACGAACTACGAGGATGGAAAAATGAGTAAGAAAATAATTATAGCCATTTTATTCATTCTTTTTGTTGTATTATCCATCAGTATTATTCGAATGCCTGATATTGGAGGAGAAAGTAATCCTGCTTATAACGATGTAACAAATTACTATATTGATAACTCTCGTGAAGAGACTGGATCAATGAATATTATTGCCGCAATTATTACGGATTATCGAGCGTTTGATACGCTTGGTGAAACTACTGTTCTTTTTTCTTCAATCATAGCTGTTTTCTCTGTTCTTTCTATGAAAGGAGATAAACATGAATGATTTAATTGTTAAGCTTATCTCACGTTTGTTAATTCCTTTTATTCAATTATATGGAATCTATATTATTTTACATGGACATTTATCTTTTGGTGGTGGTTTCTCTGGTGGTGCACTTGTCGGTAGTAGTTTAATGTTATATGCGATTATTTTCGGTTTAAAAGAATCTGAAAAGAAGTTACCACATTCTGTCTCACAATTTATTGAGAGCTTTGGTGTCTTAGCCTATATTATCATCGGATTTATTGGAATGATTTTGGTTGGAAGTTTTTTAAGCAATAAATCTGCTGGTTTCTCATTAGGCGAGTTTGGAACACTCTTTAGCGCAGGTATGATTCCACTACTTACCTTAGCCATTGGGATTAAAGTCGCATCGACTATGATTACGTTATTACAACGATTATTAAAGGAAGACTCTCATGATTGAAGCTCTACTAAAACACACCAATTATCTTGGCGCAATCGCATTGTTTATCATTGGTTTATATACTGTATTAACTCACAATAATGTACTTAAGAAAGTTATTGGAATCAATATAATGGAAACGTCTGTTTTCTTGTTTTTTGTAAGTATTGGAATGATCCAGTTTGGACGTGCACCTATTATAAAACTCAACGAAACAGATATTATTTACGTTAATCCTCTTCCTTCCGCATTGATTTTAACTGGAATAGTTGTGGCTGTTAGTATTACTGCTTATTCAATCAGTCTTATTATTCAACTATATCGAGAATTTGGAACACTCGATTTAGATAAAATGCTAGAAAACAAGGAGGAACAAGAATGAAACAATTTCCTGTATTAATTGTACTTCTTCCTCTTTTTAGTGCTCTTATAATTCCATTATTACCAAAAAAGAAGAGGTTTCTTTTCGGATTTGTCTCAGTCATGTTTGGATTATTATTTATTCTATCGATTCTAAGTTATTTAAATGTGATTAATGATGGTAGTTTTAGATATGTATTTGGTAATTATCTAGCCATGGTTGGGATCGAATTTCTAATAGATCCTTTAATCGCATTACTTGTATTATTTGTGTCCGGTTTGTCTTTTTTAATTATTATCTATAGTTTTTCTGATATCCAACATGAACTTAAGGAACATCAATATGCTTATTATTATTGTTTGATTATGTTACTTATGTTTTCAATGTTAGGTATGTTGTATACGAATGATATTTTTAATACCTATGTTTTTATGGAGATACTATCGATTGTGTCGACAGCTATTATTTCGATTAAGCATAAACGTAGTAATTTCTTAGCTTCTTTTAGATATTTAATGTTAAGTAGTATTGGATCTTTAACCATTCTAATGGGATTAGCCTTTCTTTATATGGTAACAGGTCAATTAAATATGGATTCGATGTCATTAGTTATATCTAATGTTTGGACGTTGTATCCTACCAATCTCGTTTTAGCAATTGGATTTATCCTTATTGGATTGGCCATAAAAAGCGCTATGTTTCCTTTACATATATGGTTACCTGATGCACATTCAAGTGCACCTTCGCCTTCAAGCGCATTCTTATCAAGTCTTGTGGTTAAGATTTATATCGTTGTATTAATTAAGGTTATTTATCGAATCTTTGGAATAGAAATCATTGCGAGTTTAAGAATTGATGACTTTATCTTAATTATGGCTAGTTTAGGTATGATCTTTGGTTCTATTTTTGCGATTGGCCAAAAAGATATCAAACGATTACTCGCTTATTCATCTGTGGCACAAATTGGCTATATATTCCTTGGGATAGGATTATTAACACCTCTTGGATTGGCTGCAGGTTTGTTTCATATTTTCTCACATGCTTTAATGAAGTCAGCATTATTCTTAAGTGCAGGTTCGATAATATTCTCTACAAATAAGCGTAAATTAATTGATTTAGATGGTATTGGTTTTAAAATGCCGATTACAATGATTACATTTTCAATTGCCGCATTAGGTATGATTGGTATCCCAGGTATTAGTGGATTTATGAGTAAGATTTATCTTGGTTTAGCTCTAATAGCCGATAAACACCCTATTTTTCTGAGTCTTATTCTTTTGAGTAGTTTCTTGAATGCGATTTATTATATGCCGATTCTTATTTCTTCATTTTTAAAAGAAGATGTTCTAGTGAAGAATACCTTACAAAAAGATCCATTACCTCTCACAATGATTATTCCGATGGTCATTATTACGCTTTCAGTTTTACTCATTGGTTTATATCCTCAAATTATCATGGATGTGATTGAGTTGGCATTACCCTACTATTTTTAAGGAGAATCTATGGTTACTTCTTTCTTCAATGAATTTAAAGTATGGGGTCGATATCGTCGATTCTCTATTTTCTCAGCGATTATATTTAGTCTGGCATTTATTGCGTTAGGTGTTTTTGCGCTTTATCTTTCGCAACCACCATCCCTTAGATGTTTACTTTTAGGTCTACAATCTTCTTTATTGGGTCAATTATTAACACATCTTAGTCAGAATACTTTATTAAAACTAATAATTATTTTCATACCTGTTGTAGGAAGTTTTATTCAAATGATTATTGGTCGATTTTCTGATCAAAGAAGAGATATTTCAATTGTTTTATGGACATTTATCAGTTTTATTTTAGGTTTATTTCTTTATCCACAAGCTGTAAGTCAAACAACTTTAAATTTTAAAGATATATTGTTTCTTGGGTTGTCCTTTAGAGTTGATTTATTGAGCTATATTATGGTAATCATCACAACTCTTATTTGGTTATTTGTCATGATGTATTCTCATCATTATATGTTGCATGAGATTCATCGTAATCGTTTCTATTTCTTTTTATCTCTTACCTTGAGTTCTATATTAGGTACATTATTGGCTGGTGATTTACTTACAATGTTTTTATTTTTTGAAATAATGACCTTAAGTTCCTTTATGTTAGTAACGCATGGTGAAAGTGCTGAGAGTTTATTTGCAGGGTATCAGTATTTATTCATTGGTGTATTTGGTGGAATTATGATTCTACTTGCGATTATCTTACAGATAATTACAGTTGGCACATTAAGTTTTGAGCCCATGGCAATCCGTTTTGAACAGATTGGACTAATTCGTTATTTTATTATTGGATTACTTTTTGTTGGTTTTGGGATAAAAGCAGGAATGGCACCCGTACATGTTTGGCTACCACGAGCTCATCCTGTGGCACCAACACCTGCAAGTGCTTTACTTTCAGGTATTTTGATTAAAATTGGTGCATATGGAATTTTGAGAGTTATGATTACCTACACATTCCCTGAAGATCCTTTCTTGGATCTATACTCAGCATGGAATTTCGGAGAAATTATTGGATATATTATGATCTGGATTGGAATAATTACGATGTTAATTGGCGTGTTTCTAGCACTTCAACAATCTAACGCAAAGAAAATGTTGGCGTATCATAGTATTTCTCAGATGGGTTATATATTACTTGGGATTGGGATTATGGCTTATCTTGGTAAGAATGGTTCAATTGGATTTGCAGGTGCTTTATATCATATCGTTAATCATGCCTTATTCAAATCTCTATTATTTATGGTTATAGGTATCATCTATTTATCCATTCATGAGTATGATATGTATAAAATGGGTGGTTTGTATAAACGTTTCCCGATTACCGCAATCATTGCCTTTATCGCTTGTTTAGGAATTGCAGGTATCCCATTGTTTAATGGATTTGTGAGTAAGTCATTAATTCATCATGCATTGGAGAAAGCAATTACGTATGGTCACCCTTCTCTATTACTAGTTGAATGGTTATTTATACTAATAAGTGCTGGGACTGTCACTTCATTTATTAAGTTCTTTAGTTTTATTTTCTTAGGAAAATTAAAAAAGGAACATATGACATGTTCACAAAGTATTCGAATTATGGAACTTGCGATGGCTGGTATTGCGTTGGTAATTGTTCTTATTGGGTTAAATCCTCATTTTGTTTTAGATTATTTAATTGTTCCAGCGTTATCTCAAAGCGCATTCGATGTTCATTTTATTGAAAAATACATCTTAACGATGAATTTCTTTGCGGTTAAAGATCTTATCTTAATGGGACAAATTGTAATATTAGGATTTGTAATATTCAAGTTAGGTGTTAAGTATCATCTATTCCATCTTCATTTCTCATCATCGTTTACCATTGAACGTATCCTAATGTATCCAATAAATAAAGCATTACAGATCTATATTCAATTAAGAGGTAAACGATTAGTTGATTATTGGAATGCATACAATCCTTATACAGATGATAAAAGTATGAGTGCTTTAAAATCTCAAGGATTTATTGGTAGAGTTTTTACTTTATCTAATCTAATTACTCGCTTACATGAGAATAACTTAATTCGAAATGATGCCTTTATTTATGTTGTATTACTAACAGCAATTGTTAGTTTCTTATTATTGTTAATATAGGAGGAACCTATGAATCTGATTTGGAGTTTACCTTATGTACTGCCAAGTTTAATTCTTTCTTATGCATTTTCAGAAGTTGTTCATTATCGATTTTTTAAGCATATCAAACACTGGAGAACATGGGCTCATATACTCTTAATCACAGGTTCAGGGTTGTTCTTTTTAAGTTTATATTCTCATATAAAAAGTAATCCAATTTTTTACTCTATCGATGATGTTTTTGGAGTTGGATTATCCTTTAAACTTGATTTATTAAACTTACATCTTATCCTACTCACTACATTTGTATTCCTTAGTATATCGATCTATCAATTATCGAGTTATGAGACATCCTTACATGTTAGAAGCTTTAGTTGGTTCTATATCTTAACCTATGTATCTTCTATTGGCGCATTACTTTCTAATGATTTAATGGCTTTCTTCCTATTTTTTGAAATCGTTACTTTTACAACCTATGGTTTAGTGGTAAGAGAAAGAGATAAGAATCCAAAAGTTCTTAAGGTTGGATTTATG
Source organism: Bacillota bacterium (assembly GCA_021847325.1). Taxonomy (GTDB): domain Bacteria; phylum Bacillota_I; class Bacilli_A; order Erysipelotrichales; family Erysipelotrichaceae; genus UBA2212. The sequence goes on along the minus strand of JAJZTY010000024.1, from coordinate 8,274 downwards.
TATATCACAATGGGAGTATTTGGAGGTTTACTTATCTTAAGTGGAATCATCTTACTCTATGCATTTACAGGAGATTTTTCTTGGGACGCTCTTGCCACCTTATATTTAAGAACAGGAAACCAAGCTATGCTTGTAAGTATTCTCTTTGTCTTGGGATTTCTTATAAAGAGCGCTACGGTTCCTTTTCATTTTTGGCTAGTTCGTTTATATCAAGAAACACCTTATTCAATGAATGCTTTATCTTCTGGTATATTAACGAAGTTATCTGCTTTTGGATTACTAAAAATCATCACATTGATTTATATCACTTCAAGTAATTTGAATATTGATATTAGTACGATTTTATTTACTATAAAATGGCTAGGATTGGGTTTAATAATCATTGCGGCTTTTACAATGATTATTGGAGTTGGACTTGCATTAGTTGAAGAAGATATGAGGAAGATGTTAACTTATCATTCTATTTCTCAGATGGGTTATATATTACTGGGAATAGGGATTGCGGCTTATTTAGGTGAAAAAGGTACCTTAGGATTATCTGGTTCTTTATATCACATGGTTAATCATGCCTTATTTAAAAGTGCTTTATTTATGAGTGCTGGAATTCTTTTTAATATCACAGGTGAACATTCAATGTATATGATGGGAGGTATACTAAAAAAATCACCTCTTTTAGGTGTATTAACACTTATTCCTGTCTTAGGTATTACTGGCATGGTAGGATTCAATGGTTATGCTAGTAAAGCTTTGATTCATCATGCAGTTACTGAGAGTATTCAGTATGGACATCCTGCATTTATCGTATTAGAAGTAGTATTTATTCTAGTGAGTGCTGGTACAGTTACTTCTTTCTTGAAGTTCTATTGGTTTATTTTTATTAACTCTATTCCAACTCATATTAAAAAATTGAATTTTAAACCTCAATTAGCTTGGTTTGCATTATTACTTAATTCAATTTTAATTGTATTAATAGGTTTATTCCCAAGTTATCTTATAACCAATTTTTATGGACCTATTAGCTTTAATACATATTATAATAATGACTTTGTGAATAAGTACTTAATTCAACTCAATTATTTTTCATTACTCGAAATCAGAGGTATGTTAGGAATATTAATATTAGGATCAATATTATTTTACATTGGTATACGTTTTGATTTATTCCATCAACACTTACCACATTGGTTAAGTGCTGAGAATCTATTCTTTCAACCAATTGATTGGTTATTTAATCGATTACCGAATCAAATTGTTCAACAAAACGAACATCGAATTATTCGTGCTGATATTTTTGCCTATGCGATTTTACTAACTATTTTAGTTATTGTATTAGTACTGAGTTTGATTTAAAGATATCTTTCTAACACATGCGCAATCCCATCTTCATCGTTGCTTAGGGTAATTTCATCTGCAGCTCTTTTCAACTCATCCACCGCATTTCCCATCGCAACACCGATACCCGCAAAATTTATGATAGATAAATCATTCTGACCATCCCCAAATGAAATAGTGTCTTCAGGATTAATTCCCATTGGGACAAGTATTTCATTTAATGCATTAGCTTTATCAATCCCTTGAGCTGTAAATTCATAATAGAATGCGGCTGTAAACATTGAACTTAGTTTACCAATAAATGGTTCACTAATCTTCATGTGATTTTCTTTTAAGTAGCCTGGATCCCCAGCCAATAGTATTTTGTTTAATGGAAAATCCACAAACTCTGCCAAGTCACTTTTTTCACATAATAAATAATGTCCGCCACGAGATTCATACTCAATGATATTTATGGGATTATTTTTATAGACAAGCATACCATTATATACGTTGTTTACATACATCGTATCATCTTTAGCGACCATTGGTATTACTTCAAAATTCTTCACATGATTTAGTACAGATTGTGCTTCTTGTGGTGTCATTGCCTTATTAAATACAATCTCTTTACTTTCACAATCCATAACACTAGCGCCATTATATGCCACGACTAAACCATGATGTTTATCCATTTCAAGTTCATGCATAACTTCTAACATCCCACGAATAGGTCGCCCTGACGCAAGAATTAGCTTAATACCTTTATTTTGTGCATCTAATAATGTCTTCTTAGTTCTTTCTGATATCTTCTTTTGACTGTTAACCAACGTTCCATCTATATCGAGTATGATTGCCTTTAGATTCATTTTTTAACCCTCTTTACAATTTTAACTTCTATTCAAACCTTATAGCATACGTTTAAATATTGGCACCTTTTTTCATTATTCATTTTAAATGCAAATATACACATAAAGTATATAATAAGCTTATGGTACAAGAACCCAAATATACGCTTATCAAACAAGATAATCCATATGAACTAAGACATTATCAATCCTACACTCTAGTTGAATCAAGAGATTCTGATCTTAGAGGATATGGTGGTTTTCAATTAGCCTTTGATTTTATTCAAGGTGAAAATGATCGTAACCAAAAAATATCTATGACAGCTCCTGTTGTTAATCGATTAAATGAAACTGGAGTAGAGACTACTGCTTTTGTGATGCCACCGGAAATGGAGTTCGATAAAGTACCTTCACCCATTACTCCTGGACTAAAAAAAGTATATATACCTGAAAGAGTTGTTGCGGTGGTTAAATTTAGTTTTAGTCCAAAAATGGATATCTTAAGAAGATTTGAACAGAACTTAAAAGAATGGATTGAAAATCAAGGCTATCATATGGTTGGTCCATTACAACTAGCACGATATAATCCACCCTTTATTCCAGGATTTCTAAAACGAAATGAGTTGTGGATTGAAGTTATCCCAAAAGAAAACACATAATTATTATGTGTTTTCTAAATATGTAAGTAGAGAGTAACAGTAACAGTATCTCCACCAGTCTTACTAATCGCATTACGAATCTTTTTATTAATTGATATTATTTTATCTTCATTCTTACGTGGAGCTAAATTAATATTTTTTATTTGATAGCCATCTATTGTGCCTGAAACTTTGAGAAATCCCCATCGACTGTCTAAATCTTTTGTATTTGGAATTCTTAAGTGATAAGTCCACGCCCCAAAATTTGGTTTATAGAGTAATTCTAATTGAACATTTTCCAGTAGTAATTCCATATTATAAGAGGACACCGATAATTGCCCCTACAAGTATTAACCAAGTTGAGTTTATTTTTGACTTAATTAATAAACCAGCACTAACAAAGAAAATAATTGCACTTTGCCAACTTACTATTGTCGCAATACCTAACTTAATGGTTACTGCAGCCATTAACGCAATCGATGCGACGTTTACACCATCTAATACAATTGAAAGAATTGGATTTTTTCTTAATTTCTCAAACCATGGGAAGACAAAACCAACTAATAAGAATGAAGGTAAGAAAATACCGATTGTGGCCGCAATCGCACCAGGAAATCCAGCAATCACATAACCGATAAATGTAGCAGTCGTAAAGACTGGACCAGGTGTGAACTGTCCTACCGCAACCGCATCAAGTAGTGTCTGAGAGGTAATCGCACCATATCTTAAAACGAATTCAGTTTCTAAGAATGAGAGTAATACATAACCACTACCATATAAAACAGATCCTATTTTTAAGAATACTAAGAATACTAAGAACCATGACATAGGTTCGACTACAAATGATTTATTCTTTGGAAGTTTCTTTATTATGAAATAAATAGATGCGCCAATTAAAATAAGTGGTATTTCACTAAATCCAAAGAAAGATAACGCTAATATCGCACCAAATATTAAACCTTTTTCAAATGAAGATAACACACTTTTTGATAAACGATATAAAGCTTGAAGGACTATGGCTAAGATAACTGGTTTTACTCCATCAAACAAACCCGCCACAACAGGTATACTTCCATAATTAACGTAGATAAACGCAAATGCTAGTACGATTAATACTGCAGGTAATATAAAACTTAATCCTGCAATAATCAAACCAATCATTCCACCACGATGATATCCCATAAGAATTGCCATCTCAGTTGAATTTGGACCAGGAATAAGACTTGTAAATCCATACATATCGATAAAACGTTCCTTAGTCATCCATTTTCGTTTAGTGACAATCTCATCTTCCATCATAGCTACATGTGCTGCAGGTCCACCAAAGGCAAAGATCCCTAGTTTTGCAAACACTTTAAATATTTCTAATTTTACATTTTCCATTTTCACTCCTTAACCACTTGTCCGTTGGTCTTGTCCAAATCGTATAAATAATATTAATCCTATAAAACCAAATAATGATGCGATTCCAAAATTCATATAAGGTGAAATATTCCAAAGACTTGCGCTAAATAAAGCCGCTATTGAAACTATTACATCTCTTATTAAATAATATGTTCCATAAGCTGAAGCTTTAATATCTGGATCAGATAGCTTAACAATCAATGCTTTACGCGTTGGTTCACCAAATTCTTTTAATCCACGAATGATAAAAGCTAAATATAGTATCCAAATACTATTTGAAATACTGAGTACTAATGGGAATATCGCAAAGAAGAAGAACGTAATACTTACAATTGTTTTACTTCTAACTTTTTCAGATAATAAGGCAACTGGAATATAGATAAACATGGCAGTAAGCATCTCAATTAAAGTCAAGAAACTAAATGTTACTGCAGAATTCCCTAAATTATTCACCACATAAACTACGACAAACGCATATGGAATTTGTTCCGCAAAACGAATTAGAATATCTGAAACTAATAATACTCTGAGTGGTTTTGACATTCGAATAAACCCAGCTTTTAAATTAACTCTAGATCTCTCACCTGTTTCGAACACAAATTTATGAATAAAGAATATTGCGATTAACGCAAAAATTAAAGCCACTCCAAACGCAATACGTGCCCCTAATACAATTCCATATATATTAATAATAAAACCACCAAATAATGGTCCAATAGCCATTGGAATTCTACGAACGAGTGAATGCATAGAGACACCCATCGTTTGTTTGTTTTCTTTTAAAGTTGTCGCGATAAGTGAAAGAATGGCTGGAAGAGATAGAGCTGTCCAAGAAATAAAGAAAACAGATCCAATTAATACCGCTTGCCAACTTGGAAAAACGATCACAATAAGGAATCCAATAATTGAAAGTATACTAACACTGATTAATGTATTCTTATACCCAAAACGATCCGATAAGATGCCACCGATATAGGAGTAAATAGCACTCAGAAAATTATCAATCGCATTTAATGCGCCAACCGCATAACTTGAACCACCAATCGCAAGGATATAAATTGGTAAGAAACGTTCTCCCATTTTCTCACCCATTCCAATAAGTATAACCATTCCTAACATCGATAGGATTGATGCATTTAATCCAAATCGCTCTTTAAATGATTGATTCATAACATCACACTTCTCTCGTTAATTCTTTAACGTAATGTCTTAATTCAATAAGCGTTTCATCTCCTAAAGGTGTTGTTCGATAGAGAATTCTTCTTTTACCTTCTACCACGGATTCCTCACTAACCAGCAACCCATCTTTCTCTAAGCTGTGTAATAGTGGGTATAAGGTACCATAAGACATATCATAACCATGACGATTCAATTCTTCCATCATCCATGATCCAAAGATTGGTTCTTCTTGAGCATGATGTAGAATATGTATACTAATAAATGCATTAAACAATTTACGTTTTAACGGAGTATTCATAATATCACCTTTCGCTATCGAATATCGATATTATAGACTATTGGATTATATTATGCAAATTATATGCATTAAAAAACCGCCTAAGCGGTTATTTAACATTTGTCTTTAATACATCATAGCCTAGTTTTGAAATAGCTTGACCAATCACATCTACATTGACAATTGATTCGTCAAATTCTACTTTGACTTTACTTGAATTAAATAGAACACTTACACTTTCTTTATTAATTCCGTCTAATGATTTTATTGCGCCTTCAATTTTAAGTGCACAAGATGGACATGTCAATGTGTCTAATTGTATAACAGCTTTTTGCATATTTATCTCCTTAATTTATAGTTTAATAATCGCATTCCATTCATAATCACTACTAATATACTACCTTCATGGACCAACATACCAATAGACATATTCATCCATTCACTAAAGAATACATTGAACAATAAGAACAATACAACCCCAATCGCAATTACTATATTTTGAATCATGTTAGATGTTGTGGCTTTTGTTAAACCAAGCGCGTGAACTAAACGGCTAAAGTTTGAATTCATTAATACGACATTGGATGTTTCAATCGCAACATCCGTTCCACTCCCCATCGCAATACCGATATGGGCTAATGCGATCGATGGACTATCATTTACTCCATCCCCAACAAATGCGACAATCTCTCCCTTTTTCTTGAGTTGTTCAATAAAATGAGCTTTATCCTCAGGCAACATATTTCCATATGCATCTGTTAGATTAAGTTCTTTTGCGACAATCTCAACTGTGGTTTGATTATCACCAGAAAGTAGAATAAGTTTCTTAACTCCCATTTTTCTTAATTTAATTAAATCTTCTTTTACATTAGGTCGTATTTGATCTTTAATACCCAACAATAATTGAAGTTCACGATTAATCGATACTAATACAATGGTATTCCCTTTCATCTCTAATCGATCTATATCCTCTAACATTGATTGAGATAGTTGTACATTCTCACGTTTCATAAGAGAATGGTTCCCAACTAAAATGTCTAATCCATCAATTTGAGCTCGAATTCCTCCACCTTTTACAACATCCGTCTTATTCACATCAACCACTTTTCGTTCACCAACAAACTGAATGATTGCCTTGGATAGTGGATGATCTGATTCCTTTTCAATGCTCAATAAATACGTTAATACATCTTCTTGATTATCAGTATATGCAATAACTTCTGATACTTCAGGATTTCCAATTGTGAGTGTTCCTGTTTTATCAAAAACAATCGTATCTACTTTACTAAAATCTTGAATAACTTCACTGCCCTTAAATAATATTCCATGACTTGCCCCATTCCCAATACCAGCTACATGCGATACTGGAACTCCAATTACTAATGCGCCAGGACATCCTAAGACAAGAATTGTGATCGCAAGTTCAATATTTCTTGATATTAACCATACAATGAGTGCTAATAGTAATACGACTGGTGTGTAATATTTTGAGAATCGATCAATAAATCGTTCCGCATCTGATTTTGAATCTTGAGCTTCTTCAACTAACTCAATGATTTTCCCAAATGTAGTATCTTCACCAACTCGATCCGCTTGAATTTGTAATGTTCCATTCTCAAGGATTGTACCGGCAAATACCATTGAACCGATTAATTTATGAACAGGAAATGATTCACCCGTTATACTTGCTTGATTAACATAACCTTCACCTGTTATGACTTTACCATCAACGGGTACCTTTGAACCTGTTTTGACTAATAATATATCATTCACATCCACATCTTCAATTTCAACTTCTTCAAAGCCCCCAGTATCCATTAATTTGAGTGCAGTCTCTGGTGCTAAACTTATGAGTTCTTTTATGGCAGAACGTGTTTTATTTAATGTTCGATGTTCGAGATACGCTCCAAATAGAAATAAGAATGTGACAATTGCGGACTCTTCATATTCTTGAATTAAGAAAGCACCTATAACTGCAATAGTGACTAAGACATCAATACTTACTACTTTTACTCTTAGTGATTGGTATGCTTGAATTGCGATTGGAAGAACTCCAAGAATTGACGCAATAATTAGGAGTAATTCAAATAATAATTCATTCTTGAATCCAAAATGACTTATAAATGCGATTATAATAAGAATCCCACTTATCAAAGTAATACGATTCTTATTCTTAAATATCATTTTTTGCATACAATCCTCCTAATTTCTGTTGAAATTAAGCTTGATACGCATCACTCAACTCTTTCAACATGTTATATACAGCTTCAAATGTTTCACATACATCACTAGGAATTTCGAAATCATTTGTAGTCTTTCGCAATTGTTTTAATTCAAATGTAATATCAGGTATTTCAGATTCTTTGACTTTCTTGGCAAGAGAATTGAAGAGTCTTCGAACTTCATGAAACTCTGGATGATGATCTCCATGAACACGATCTACAACTGGTACATATTGAGTTAATATTGGAAGTACTTTCTTTGCGACTTCATTAAATTGTGTTTGATTTGACATATTTTTACCTACCTTCTCAGAAGTTATCCTTCTTATACACATAGTCTATCCTTTGCATAATAAAAAAACCTTGATGTACATCAAGATTTGAGTTTATATGAG
>JAJZTY010000023.1 GCA_021847325.1 Bacillota bacterium | reverse complement strand
TTGACCAACTAATTATTCTATTTCGTTACAGCCTCTTTTTTATCTTAATCCAGACTTAATATAACTTGTGATACACTAAAACTGTAATTATCATATAGGAGGAAAAACTATGAATTTTCTTAAACGTGCATTTCTCAGTTTAGTTCGTAGAAAAGGTAAATCTTTGATACTTTTAGTCATAATTTTTATATTAAGTAATGTTATGGCTGGATCAATTGCGATTGGTCAAGCATCCAACAATGTAGAAAGAACAATCAAATTACAACTTGGTGCGAATGCTAGTGTAGAGCTTGATTGGGAAAAGATGCAAGATTGGACTGAAGAACAGTGGAATTCACTCGAGTATATAACACCAGAAATGGCAGATAAAATCGGTGGTTTATCATATGTTAAGTATTATGATTATAGTTCTGAGACTTACATCAATTCGACTACATTAACTCAATATGATCCAAATATGGTTGAAGTACCTACTATAAGTTACTTCCCAATAAAAGGTGTTCAATATGCACCGATATTGGATATTGTGAATGGAAATGCGACATTAGTTAATGGACGTACATTTAATGAATCAGAAATTACTAACGCAGATTATGTTGCGCTTATTTCTGATAAAGTTGCTGAGTTGAATAATATATTTGTTGGTGATGTTATCTACTTACAAAATACCTTTAGTATTTGGAAAGAAGATAATACAGTTGAAGAAGTTAAGCGTGACATTGCTTTAGAAGTTATTGGTATTTTTACACCTAAAGTTGAACAATCTGAAGAAAACAATGGTGGATGGATTGATTATACTCCGTTCAATCGTATTTATGTTCCGAATGGTGTTGTACATGCTGAAAATCGTTGGATGAATGAACAATATGCGATTGCTTATCCAGATTCAAATATTAAAATTGATCAAATTTACATTACTCCTACTTTTGTATTGAATAATCCAGAAGATGTAGAAAGCTTTAGAACTGAAGCTAAGAACTTATTGCCAGATTATTATAAGGTAACTGTATCGAGTGATGCTTATGATTCTGTTGCTGGTCCGATTAAATTTATCGGTTCATTATCGAATATTATTCTTTATGTTGCGATTGGTGCGACAATTCTAATTTTAAGCTTAGTTGTTATCTTATTCTTACGTGATCGTAAACATGAACTTGGTATTTATTTATCACTTGGTGAAAGTAAGTCTAAAGTTGTTGGTCAGATTTTAATTGAAGTCTTATCTATTGCGATTATTGCGATCACTCTATCCTTATTAACTGGAAATTCAATAGCGGAATCTACATCTCAATCTATGATGGATTTACGTAACGAGATTACAGGAAATACAGATAATGGTGGCGTGATTTATAAAGATATGGGTTACTATCCTACAAATGGTGTTACAGAAGATGATGTATTAGAAGCGTATAAAATTGAGTTTTCTTGGGATTATGTCTTAATTCTTTATGGGGTTGGCTTAGGTACTGTATTACTTTCTAGTATTGCGCCAATGATTTATATATTAAGATTAAAACCTAAGAAAATTATGATGTAGGAGGTGGACCATGGCAATTCTTAAAGCGACAAATATTAAATATTACTATCAAGATGGTGAAAATATTAGAACTATCTTAAAGGATTTAAGTATTGAGTTTGAAAAAGGGAAGTTTTATACCATCTTAGGACCATCTGGAAGTGGGAAAACAACTTTATTATCTTTATTAGCTGCATTGGATGAACCAAAAGAAGGTCGTATTTTGTATAATGATCAAGATATAAAAACGATTGGGTATGAGAAGTATCGTAGAAATATGATTAGTATCGTATTCCAAAGTTATAATCTTGTTCCTTATATGACTGCTCTTGAAAATGTAATGATTCCAATGGCTATTACAGAGAATGATATTCCAAAAAATACGAAAGAAGTTGCATATAACTTATTGGATTATATTGGAATTACTAAAACTAAAGCTGATCGTATAGTGAATAAACTATCTGGTGGTGAGCAACAACGTGTTGCGATTGCTCGTTCATTAGCAAGTAATGTTGATGTAATATTTGCGGATGAACCAACTGGTAATCTAGATTCTGAGTTGGAAGATGAAATCATTGAAATATTCAGAACATTAGCACATGAGCATAATAAATGTATAATAATGGTAACTCACTCTAAAGAGATTGCTGATAAATCAGACGTTTCTTTCCAGTTGAAAAAAGGAGTGTTATTACAAAATGAGTGATTTTTTAAATAAGTTCTCTAAAAAGGATTATAAGGAACATCCTGAAGAAAGACCTAAGGTTGAAGAAAAACCTAAGATAGAAGAACCTTCAATTAAAGTAGAAGAAGTTAAAAAACCTTTAACTACACAGGCTGAAGTTAAACAAAGTGAACCTGTTGTTAAACAAAAAGCTCGAGCTTCTCATCAAGAACCTGAAGAAGTTCATATTGACCCTAGTTATCGAAGAAATCAACGAAATAAAATTATTATTAGTTTAGTTTCAGTTGTTGTATTACTTGCGATTTCGTTTGGAGCATTTTACCTTATCAATCAAGTAGAAGTTCCTGATTTTGTTAATAAGCCTTATTCTGAATTAAAGACTTGGGCTTCTCGCAATAATGTAACACTTGAGACAGATTCCCAGTACTCATTGGATGTTTTCAAGGATTATGTTATTGAAATGGATCCAGTTTCGAATTCTAAGATTCAAAAAGGTTCAATTTTGAGAGTAGTTGTTAGTAATGGTGCGGATCCTGATGAACAGATTCCTGTTCCAGATTTCACAGGTAATTCATATAGTCAAATTCAAGAATGGTTAAGTACGAATAAGATTAACAATCTACGTATAACATATGAAAATAACGAAGAGATTCCAGTAAATGAATTTGTTAGAATTGTTTTCAATGATAAGACGATTACTAGTGATACATATACTCGTAAAGATTATGGGTTAATTTACATATCGAATGGTCCGGTTGTTTATGAGAAAAATATTGAAGTTCCTGATTGGACTACAACGAATGTAAATGTAAGTGTTGTAGAAGCATGGGGTCTTGAGAAGGATGTTGAAATAGTTGTTAAGTTAGTTAACTCAACTACAGTTCCTTTGAATGGAGTTATCAATCAAAGTGTATCACCTAAAACAATGGTCTCTAAGAAATCAACTATTACTGTTTCGGTTTCATTAGGTCAAGTTGTGACAGTTCCTGATTTCTCAAAGATGTCTAAAGAAGAAGCTCAAGCAGTAACATTAAACAATGCGATTGTGAAGTATGTTGAGATGTATCAACCTGCAACTGGCGCAAAATTTGGTGATTATATTTGGCAAGATGTTAAAGCTGGTACAGATGTAAATCAAAGTAGTGCTACTAAGCTTGTTATTACTGTCTATTATTCATTAGGACGTCCATATTTATCCATGCTTACTGGAAACGAATCAAGTATTCCTTCAACGATTTACAATTTCAATCTTGATTCTGCTAAGTTTACATACGAAATCAAGTATGTGAATTCTGAGGAAACGAAGGGAAGTATTGTTTCGATGACGCCAACAAATCAGTTTGTTGATCCTGGTCAACATATTGTGTTTGAAGTCTCTAATGGCATAGATCCTACACCTTGATTATTCAAGGTGTTTTTTTATTACTAAATTATCGAATATGTTATAATCTTTAATATTAAAGGAGATTTTATGAAAATTGGTGTAATTGCGGCTTCTGGTAAAGCTGGAAGTTTAATCGTAGATGAAGCGCTTAATAGAGGATATGAAGTAGTTGGAATTGTTAGGAATGCATCAAAAGTAAGTCAAGATATTAAAGTAATAGAGAAGGATATTTTTGATTTAAGAAAAAGTGATTTAGAGGAGTTTGATGTTTTAATTAACGCATTTGGATCAAAAGGGAGTGATCCAATTGTTTATCAAACGAGTACAAGACACTTGATAGATCTATTAGAAAATACTTCTATCCGATTAATAGTTGTTGGAGGAGCTGGAAGTTTATATACGGATGATTCACGTACGATGCAAGTTTATCAAACACCTGAGTTTCCAGCAGTGGTTTATCCAACGAGTTCTAATTTAGCTAAGGCACTAGATTTATTAAAGAATAGTAAGTTAAATTGGACGTTTTTTGCGCCAGCTATCACATTTGATTATAAAGGAGCAAGGAGTGGAGCTTATTTTTTGGGTTCTGATTACGTCATATTAAATAATCATGGTGAAAGCTATATAAGTTACTTAGACTATGTAAATGCATTATTAGATGAAGTAGATAACAAAAAATATCATAAGCAAGTGATGACTGCTGTTTCAGAAAAAAAAGCCTAGTATAGGCTTTTATCGTATTTGTCCATCTCCATAAATTAAGTATTTATAACTCGTTAGTTCTTTTAATCCCATTGGTCCACGAGCATGTAGTTTTTGTGTGCTAATACCAATTTCAGCCTCAAATCCAAACTCATATCCATCTGTAAAGCGCGTAGATGCATTGTGATAAAGTGCAGCTGAATCTATCTCATTCATAAATCTCTCAGCATTTATTTGATTTTGTGTAATGATTGATTCGGAATGCTTGGTTGAATAAGTTTGAATATGTTTGATTGCTTCATCAATGTTATTTACTGTCTTAATCGCAAGTTTTAAATCAAGATATTCTGTATTCCAATCATCTTCAGTCGCTTGGATTAAATTAGGATAATTCTCTAAGATATCATTACTTACATATAACTCAACTTGATTCTCTAGTAGAGAAGGGATAAGTATTTCAAATAATTGTTCAGATATGTTTTTATGTACCAATACAGTTTCGACAGCATTGCATACAGAAGGGCGTTGTACTTTTGCGTTCAATATAATGGATTTTGCCATTTGTAAATCAGCTGTTTCATCAACGAATATATGGCAATTTCCAACACCTGTTTCGATTACTGGAATCGTTGAGTTTTCAAGAACTGTGTTTATAAGGGATGCTGATCCTCTAGGAATTAATACATCTATGAATTGGTTCATATGCATTAACTCTATAGCAAGTTTACGATCAGTATTCTCAATTATTTGAACAACATCAGGATTAAAATTATTTAATACCAAGGCATTTTTAATCAATGATGTCAGATATATATTCGTATTTATAGCTTCTTTACCACCACGGAGTATCACACAATTACCCGTTTTTATAGCTAATATACTAGCATCGATTGTTACGTTGGGTCTTGATTCATAGATAATAGCAATGACTCCAAGTGGGACTCGTTTTTTATGAATTTCCAATCCATTTGGTCGTATAAATGTTTCGATAATCTGACCAATTGGATCTTCAAGTTTTATGATATCTAATACGGATTTAGATAATTGTTCTATTCTTTTTTCATCTAAACTTAATCGATCAAGTTGTGAATTGGTATAACCTAATGATTTAGCATGATTAATATCTAGAAGATTGTTTTCTAAAATTTCTTCTTGATATTCAAGGATTAAGTTTGATAAAGTAAAAAGAATCTTGTTTTTATCAATGCTCGATGTTAGTTGAAAGTTAATTGATGCAGCTTTACATGCTTTTGATTTAACATAGACTTCTGAATGCTTATTTTCGATGAAAGAGTGTTCCAATTTGATCTCCTTTCAGAATTTGATAAAGTATTTCTGGATTTTTTCCATGTGCAATTATCATATTTATATTTGCATCTAAACAAATTTTCGCGGCATTTATCTTGGTTGCCATTCCACCTGTACCTTTATTACTGATTACACCTTTGGCAGAATTTTTAACTTCATTGCTTATTTCAAACACTTCGTGAATTAACTTTGCATTTTTATTTAAGTTTGGATCATCATTATAGAATCCGTCAATATCAGATAATAGTATTAATAAGTCTGCTTTAACAAGCGTTGAAACAATTGCGGAAAGTGTATCATTATCACCAAAAGTATGGTTTTCATATATTTCAAGTTCTTCAGTAGCGACTGAATCATTTTCATTAACAATCGGTATAATCTCTTTTTCTAATAAAGTTTCGAAAGTATTGATTACATTATTTCGAGAATGAGAGTGCTCAACGACATCTTTTGTAAGTAAAATTTGACCGACAATATGTCCATATTCAGAAAAGAATTTACTATACAGATGCATTAATTCAGATTGTCCAACGGCCGCTGCAGCTTGTCTTTCTCTCACTGATTTAGGTCTTGAACTTAATTTAAGTTTTCCCATTCCCACTCCAACTGCTCCAGATGTGACTAAAATTATTTCTAATCCTTGGTTCATTAAGTCAGAAAGGACTTCGGAAAGCTTATCAACACGAGCAAGATTTATTTTTCCATTATCATGTGTTAATGTACTAGTTCCAACTTTTACAACAATTCTTTTTGCTTTAGTAATATTTTCTCTCATTGTTTTAACCTTTTTCAAATTATACACGAAACATAAAATAAAAACACTCTATGTTGAGTGTTTATGATTTTTTACATTGATTAACGAAATAATCAAATAGATTTTGGAATTCTTTTATTGAAGTCATTCTTTCTGGATGCCATTGTACAGCTATTATATTGTTGGATTCTATGGCTTCTATAATTCCATCTTCACTGTATGCACTAACGATAAATTTACTGGCTAAATCTTTTATGGATTGATGGTGATATGTATTGACTTCAGTTTGATTACTAATCAGTTTAGAAAGTTGTGTATTTTCAGTTACTTGAATTAAATGACCAAAAAGTGGTTTTTGGTTTATAAAACTATAACTATGATTTATGGTGGTCGGTAATTGTTGGTTTATATCTTGATACAGTGTTCCACCAAAGGCTACGTTTAATATCTGTAATCCTCGACATATACCAAAAATAGGTTTGTTTTGATTGGACATTAATAATATAGAATCAAGATCTAGCTGTTCAATCGATTGATCTATTGGTTTGGAAAATGTGTTGTCTTCTCCATATAGTGTGGGATTAACATCGTCTCCACCAGGGATACATAAACCATCACATCGGTTAAGCTCTAGTTCAAGACTTTCTTTTGGCTGTGGATGAAGTAGTATTATTTCTGCACCTGCATTTTCTAGTGCTTTTACATACTCCAGGTTTACGGTATATCGTTGATCGTTTATTCTTGTTAAGAGTGCAATTTTTGGTTTCATGGTTCTATTATACCTATATTTTTTCTTACTGCATATTATTACATTTATTATGTTAATTAGTGTTAAAATAACTTTACCGAATATTTAATTCGAACATGATAAGATAATAAAAAAGGAGTAATTATGCGATTAGGTGTAATAGACTTAGGCTCAAACACAATTCGATTGGTAGTTTATAAATGGGATGGTGTAAGTTTGGAAAAGTTGTATAATGTCAAACATCAAACTCAAAGTATTAAGTATGTTAAAAATGCTTTAATGAGTAAAGAGGGTTTAGATTCAATTGTTTTAAGTGTTAAAGAATTAATGGTTATTGCACGAGCATATGATGTTGAGAAACTCAATATATTTGCGACTGCTTCACTTCGTAATATAAAGAACTCTGACGAAGCAGTTTCCTATATTCAACATGAAATTGATTATCCACTTGACTTGTTAGATGGAAATGAAGAGAGTCTGTTTGGATTTGAAGGAATGAGGAGAACGATTAACTTACCGTTAGAAGGGATTAGTGTTGATATTGGTGGTGCATCTACTGAAATAACTTATTTTAAAAATAATAAGGCTGTATTTATGGGATCACTTCCAATGGGAAGTTTGAACTTATTTATTCAACATGTTCATAATGTTTTACCGACTGAATCTGAACAGTTTCTGATTCGTTTAGATGTTAGAAATCATTTGGATTCACTGGTTTGGCTAAAGTCATTAAAGGTTAATTCCATAATTGGTATTGGTGGATCTGCACGAGCAGTTATGCGATTACATCAAGCGAAATATGATATTAATACTTCAATATTTGATATGCAATTAAGTAAAAAATTAGTGAGTGAGTATGCAAATTTTATTGCGAATCAAAAAGATGAAGAAACATTATTAATTCTTAAAGCAATTCCAGATCGTTTATCGACAGTTATTCCAGGCGCAATCATAATTGATGAGATTATGAAGCTTGTATCTGCTGAGAATTATATGTTATCGTCCTATGGAGTACGTGAAGGATATTTATTTAATCGTATTTTATCGAATAATTCAGAGAATTAGAAAGAGGATTATGAAAACTATATTTTTGGATATTGATGGTACGCTTGTTGCGGATAAGGGGACTGTTCCTGATTCTGCAATTCAAGCAATTAAATTAGCACAAAAGAATAATCATAAGATTGTATTATGTACTGGAAGGGCAATGGCTGAGATTTATCAACCCATTCTAGATATTGGATTTGATGGGATTGTCGCATGTGGTGGGAATTATGTTGAATGCAATGGACAAGTTTTGCTAAATAGAGCTTTTAGCTTTGATGAATTAGAAGAGCTTTATCATTACTTCGAAAAATATCAAATTGATTTTTATGCAGAAGCGAATTCTGGTATTTATACAAGTTCAGGTTGTATCGCAAAACTTGATTCAATTACAGAATCATTAGATAGTGATGTTCTTAAACAATCAATGAATCATTTTAAATCTCATTTAATTAATGGGGCTAATTTATATCGATCTGATATAAATAAAATCTCGTTTTTAGGATCAGATCATTCTTTTTTAGATATTAGTAAACATTTTGAATCGAAATATGAATTATTTGATTTGGTTGTTCCTCTGTTTGGTAAGAATAGTGGAGAGATTTCGATTAAAGGTACGGATAAGGTAACAGGTATTAAACTCGTAATGGATTATTATGGGTGTGATCATAGTCATACAATTGCGGTTGGTGATGGTAATAATGATATAAGTATGTTGAGTTATGTAAATTATGGGGTTGCGATGGGTAATGCGACTGATAAATTGAAAGACATTGCAAAACATGTTACAGATGATGTTAATAGAGATGGATTAGCAAAAGCATTTTATCATTTAGGATTATGTTAAGGAGGAAAAATGGAATATTTTAAATTATCAAATGGTGTTGAGATTCCCGCTTTAGGTTTTGGAACATGGCAAGTAAAAGGGGAAGATTGTTATAAAGCTGTTACAGAAGCTTTGAGAGTTGGTTATCGTCATATTGACACAGCTTGGATTTATCGTAATGAAAAAGAAGTAGGTCGTGCTATCAAGGATAGTGGTATTGCTCGAGAGGATTTATTCATTACAACAAAGTGTTGGAATGATCATCGTGGGTATGAGAATACACTCAATGCATTTAAAGAATCTTGTGATAATTTACAAGTTAATTATTTGGATCTATATCTTTTGCATTGGCCTAAGAAGTTAGATAAAGAGAGTTGGAAAGCGATTGAAGAATTGTATTTAGATGGTAAAATTCGAGCTATTGGGGTTAGTAATTATCATCAACATCATTTAGAAGATTTATTTACCAGTGCTAAAATTAAGCCTATGGTTGATCAAGTAGAATATCATCCAAAATTAACTCAATCTTCATTAATGAACTTCTTGAAGAAAGAGAATATTCAAATGGAGTCTTGGAGTCCACTCATGCGAGGAGCTGTAATGGATATTCCATTATTACAAGAGTTATCCAATAAGTATCAGCGTTCAATATCACAAATCGTATTAAGATGGAATATTCAAAATGGAGTTGTTGTTATTCCTAAATCGGTTACTCCATCAAGGATTAAAGAAAACTTTGAAATCTTTGATTTTGTGATTGAACATTCAGATATGTTAAAAATTGATAGCCTGAATGAGAATATTCGTACAGGTGCTGATCCAGATAATTTTGATTTTTAAAAGCCGATTTCTCGGCTTTTTTAATGTTCGTGATGTCTGTGAACGTTTATATCTCTGAAGTCATAAATCTCTAACGTTTGTTTGATTGTTCGAGTTAAGTCTGGTGCATTCTCTTTATCTACTTTAACTTTAACTTTTATAGAATTATCTATAACTGCTGGTCCGTTTGCACAACCACCTTTACATGACATTCCTTCACATATATTCGCTGGATATTTTCCTGCTTTGATAATCATCATTGCTTTCTTACATTCATGAATACCATCCGCATATTGTGCTGTAAATGGCATGTTGTCATCTTCTTTGAATGCTTGGACTAATGCCTTTGAAACCCCACCTCCAAATGCAAAGTTTCTTGCGAATATACTTGCTTCAACATTCTTTTCAACTTTGAGTTCAGATAAATATATGTGTTGAGAAACAAGCATTGCAGCAATTTCTTCATATGTAAGTACATAATCAACTTCATGCCCATCCATGCCTTCTTGTTTTTTGGCTACACATGGGCCAATGAATACAACTGAATAATCAGGATAACGTTTTTTAATATATCGTGCCATCGCAACCATTGGAGACACCATTGTGGACATATTCTTTTCATATACTTGAGGGAAATGCTGTTTAGCTAAGTTTACAAATGCAGGGCAACAAGAGGTGGTCATTGTAATATTCTCAGCCATTTTCTCTTTTAGCTCGTCTTTTTCATACCATGCGACAACATCGGCTCCAACCGCAACCTCAACTACTTCTGCAAATCCTAATTTTCTTATACCAAGTTTAATTTGATCGAGTGTTGCACTATCGAATTGGCCTTGAATAGAAGGGGCTATCATCGCAACAGTTGGTTTACCAGATTTAATATCATCAATAACATTAACGACCCATGAAGTGTCTTCAATCGCCCCAAATGGACATGCTGATTGACATGCTGCACAATTGATACATTTTTCTTCGTTAATTTGTGCAATGTTAAATGCATCTAAAGAAATCGCATCAACGGCACAAGATGCTTTACATGGACGTGGTGTATCGATGATGGCGTTGAATGGACATGCTTTAACACATTGACCACATTCTACGCACTTATCATGATCAATAACAGCACGATTTGGACCCATTGAAATGGCATCGAATTTACAAGCGCTTTTACAACTCTTAGCCATACATTTTCTACAGTTATCTGTAATTTGAATTCTTTGAATTGTACAACCATCACAAGCTGCTTCTAATACTTTTACGATTTGTTTTGGTTTACTATTTGTGTTTGAACGAGTCATAGGATTCTTACCCATCGCAACACGAACACGTTGTCTAATTATTTCACGTTCTTTATAGACGCAACATCTAAAATCTGCATGATTGTTTGGTATTAGTTTGTAAGCTAATTCATCATCAAATTTTTCTGTTAATGTCCCATCGTATGCATGGATAGATACTTCTCTTAATACATCAAATTTAAACTGCCTAGCTTCATGATCAAATAGTCCCATAGCGCACCCCTTGTTAACTGTTTCACAATTATTTTATAACATTATAATAAGTATGAAACAATGAAAAGGGAATATGAGAACGCTATCATTTTGTTACTTTGAATCTAATTTAAAATACTAGAAAGAAACTTTCTCATTTAATTAATTATTTCACAAGTGGTTATTTTAAAGTGATATTTCTTCATTAAATAGGGTTAGAATTTCATTATTTTTTGTTTCTACAATTAATTGTCCTTCCGAGTTTAAATCGATTATTTTTACGATTTCTTTTGCATTATTAATTGTGAGATTAACAAAAGTTTCTTTTGGAATCATATGGTTTCTAAAATATCCAATAGTATCGTTTTGAGATAGAAAGTAATCTAATTTATTAAAAAATGTATTTAATAATTTATTACGATTATATGTTTGATTTTTATATTCTTCTAAAGAAATCGCTGTTCTTTCAAGTTCAGTATCAAATTTCTGTTTAAATATGTTTAATCCAAATCCTATGATAATTGCCTCTAGATTTGTTTGATTAAACTGAGTTTCTATTAAAATACCTGCGCATTTTTTATTGTTAATCATTAAATCATTCGGCCATTTTATATAGGTATTAATATTAAAAGTTTCTTTAATCGAATGGTGTAATGCACAGGCGATTTTTAAATTTAGCAAAGAAAAATGCAAATTTTCCTTTAAAAGAAATGAACAATAAATACCTTTATCATTATTTGATACAAAGTTTCTATCGTACCTACCTCTTCCTTTTGTTTGGTATTTTGCAAGGATTACTGACTTATTTTCAAGTGAAATTAAGTTGTTTTTAATATAGGTGTTTGTTGAGTCAATTGTTTCAAAAATTGGTTGAAACGTATAGAAACTGGTATTGTTTGATCTTAAAATTTCTAGGTTCAGTTCGATGTTGTTTTCGTTGATCATGGGCTAATTGTATGTAAAAAATAGGTGTTTTGCAAATATTGTCACCAAAATTTCACATTGTATTTCTGAAATATGCGATAAAGCTCTTTACATTTAATGAACAATGTTTATAATTCAATTTATGTTTCATTGTGAAACTAAGGAGAAATTTAAAATGTTAGATCAAATCAAAGAAGTATTAATAAATGCAATTCATGTTGAAGAAGAAAAAATTAAACCAGAAGCAAAACTTCGTGAAGATTTAGATATTGATTCATTATCAGCTGTTGAATTAGCTTTAGAATTAGAAACAAGTTTTGATATTCGTATTGAAGATGAAGAACTTGTTAAATTGATTACAGTTCAAGATGTAGTGGACATTGTAGAGCGTAAGAAGGCATAAGCCTTTTTGACATATGGATATAAAATCATTAGAGAAAATCTTTGAATTATTCAATAAGAGTCAAGCAACTGAATTTGAGCTTGAAGATGAAAATTTCAAAGTAAAGCTTAAAAGAGAGTATGAATTCAACCAGAGTGTTGTTAGTGAAACTAAACCAAGAGTTGTACATGAAGAGATAAGCAAACCGAATGGTAATTGGGTTAAAGCTCCTTTAGTAGGTACATTTTATACAAAATCAAATCCAGATGCTAAACCATATATTAGTGTAGGACAATCCATTAAAAAAGGACAAGTTCTTTGCTTAATTGAAGCGATGAAAGTCATGAATGAAATCAAAGCGGATTGTAATGGGGTAGTAAAAGAGATTAAAGGAATTGATGGCAAGATGGTTGAATTCAATCAAGAAATTATCTTGATTGAGGAAGAGGTATGATTCAAAAGTGTCTAATAGCCAATCGCGGTGAGATAGCAGTTCGTATTATTCGTGCATGTAAAGATATGGGAATAAAGACGGTTGCGATTTACTCAACTGCAGATAAAAGTGCACTTCATGTTCAATTAGCAGATGAATCTGTTTGTGTAGGTGAAGCAAATAGTAAAGATAGTTATTTGAATATAAACAATATTCTTTCTGCAGCACTTGCATGTGGTGCAGATGCGATTCATCCAGGCTTTGGTTTCTTAGCTGAGAATGCTTCGTTTGCACGATTAGTTATTGCATGTGGTCTTATTTTTATCGGTCCTCATCCTGATGTCATTGACTTAATGGGGAATAAGATTAATGCACGTAATACAATGCATAAAGCAGGTGTTCCAATTATTCCAGGATCATTAGAACCTATTAAATCAATTGAAGAAGGATTAAAACAAGCTCAATCTATTGGTTATCCTATCATACTTAAAGCGGCGGCTGGAGGTGGTGGCAAAGGGATTCGAATGATTGAAGATGATGAATCTTTTTTACAAGCATTTAATGTATTGCGTCAAGAAGCAAAGAACTATTTCAATGATGATTCGCTATATATGGAAAAGTTATTTGTAAATGCTAAACATATTGAAGTTCAAATTTTAGCGGATCAGTTTGGTCATGTTATTCATCTCTTTGAAAGAGATTGTTCATTTCAAAGAAGACATCAAAAAATGATTGAGGAAGCACCTTGTCATTGGTTAACACAAGAAATTAGACAGAATATTTGTCAAGCAGCGGTTACAGCCGCAAAAGCAGTTAAATATGATAGTGTGGGTACCATTGAGTTTTTAATGGATGAAGAGTCAAAATTCTATTTCATGGAAATGAATACACGTATTCAAGTTGAGCATCCTGTGACTGAAATGATTACAGGTGTAGATATTGTAAAGCATATGATTCGCTCTGCAGATAAACAAAAATTATCGATCAAACAAAAAGATGTAAAAATAAATGGACATGCGATTGAGTGTCGAATTATTTCTGAAGACTATCGTAATGATTTTAAACCATCAGTGGGTCGTATAAATTTCTATCATGCGCCAGGTGGCAAAGATGTAAGAATTGATAGTGCTTTGTATAGTGGATATGAGATTCCACCATTCTATGATTCTATGATGGCTAAACTCATCACGAGTGGTAACACACGATTAAATGCAATTAAGCGTATGCGATCTGCATTAGAGGAGTTCATTGTAGAAGGGGTTGAGAACAATCTTGAGTTTTGTTATTTAACCATGTTTAATTCCAATTTCGTTACAGGCCGGTATACAACTCAGTTTGCGAATGATTGGATTAAGGAGTTAAAAGAACGTGAACCAACACTTTGATAAAAGACGTGAGCGCTTGAATTTATTTCAAGCGTTATTCACAAAGCCGAAAACAATTAAAATTACTGAAAAAGAACTTGATTTTGTTGTTTGTCCAAAATGTAACAAAGCAATTGAATCGAGTGAGATAAAGAAACATATTTCCGTGTGTCCTCAGTGTGATTATCATTTTCCATTGACTGCTTTTCAAAGAATTGATTCCATATTTGATAATGGAAGTTTTTATGAGGTCTATGCAAAAGCGACTAGTACAGGATTAAACAATTTTCCAGATTACTTAAATAAATTAACTCGCTATCAAAAAGAAACCTCTTTAAATGAAGCTGTAGTAGTTGGGACAGCACGATTAAATGACATTAAAGTAGCTGTAGCAATTATGGATTCACGATTTATGATGGGAAGTATGGGACAAATAGTTGGTGAAAAGATTACTAGAATTATTGAGTTAGCTCATCGAAGAAAGTATCCCTTAATCATTTTTACTGCTTCGGGTGGTGCTCGTATGCAAGAAGGAATTATGTCTTTAATGCAGATGGCAAAAACAAGTGCAGCACTTGAGCGATTCAATCAAGCAGGTGGTTTTTATTTAACTGTTTTAACACATCCAACTACAGGCGGTGTTAGTGCGAGCTTCGCTATGTTAGGTGACATTATCATTGCTGAACCACAAGCTTTAATTGGGTTTGCAGGTCGAAGAGTTATTGAAAAAACGGTTAAGGAACAATTACCTGATAATTTTCAAACATCTGAATTCTTATATGAAAAAGGGTTTATTGATCAAATAGTACATAGAAAAGATTTAAGAAACAAATTATATCAATGTTTATTGTTTCATAAGGAGAGTAAATAATGAATCAAATAAGTGCGTGGGAGAGGGTTACTATTGCACGTAATCCAAATAGACCTAAATCGCTTGATATCATTCCATTACTTTTTGATCACTTTTTTGAATGTGCTGGTGATCGTCATTATGGTGATGATAAAGCATTAATTGGTGGTATTGCATTTTTTGAAGGGACACCTGTGACAGTTTTGGCTCAATCAAAAGGACGTACCCTAGATGAAAATATGAAGTGTAATTTTGGAATGTTACATCCAGAGGGATATCGTAAAGCATTAAGATTGGCTCAACAAGCTGAGAAATTTAAGCGACCTATCATAACAATCGTAGATACAGCTGGTGCATATCCAGGACAAATGGCTGAAGAAAGAGGTCAGGCTGAAGCGATTGCGAAAAACCTTCAATTCTTTTCTCAAATAAAAACACCAGTTATTACAATTGTTTTGTCTGAAGGTGGTAGCGGTGGTGCATTAGCACTTAGTGTAGCTGATCGTATCTATATGTTTGAGAATGCGGTTTATTCTATCTTATCTCCTGAAGGGTTTGCGAGTATTTTATGGAAAGATGATTCAAGAGTAAAAGAAGCAGCTGAATTATTGGAATGTACTTCATATGATTTGCAAAATAAGGGAATTGTAGATTGGATAGTTCCTGAATCAAATAAAGGGTTTGAAAATGATATTAGTTATAGTATTTCACTTATAAAAGATCAGATTCGAAATGATTTAGTTAAATTAAATAAACTTAAATTGAATCAATTGTTAGACCTAAGATATGAAAAGTTTAGAAAGATTGGTTCAAAACTATGAATGTTGAAATAAAAGGATTTGGATTAGCACAGGCAGATAAATGTGTAACAAATCAAGATCTTATGAAAATAGTTGAGACATCAGATGAATGGATTAAAGAAAGAACTGGAATTGAACAACGCTACTTTAGTACAACTGAGAATACATCTGATTTGGGCGTTAGAGCTTCACTTTTAGCTATAGAAGATTCTGGTATTGATTCAAAGTTGATTGATTTAATTATTGTGGCAACAATAACCCCAGACGCTATGATGCCTTCAACCGCTAGTTTAATTCAAGCTAAGTTAGGCTTGAATAATCAAAAATGTTTAGCATTTGATGTGAATGCGGCTTGTAGTGGTTTCTTGATTGCTCTTCAAAATGCGCAAGCTATGATTCAAAGCGGATTTGCGCATAATGCATTAGTTGTTGGGGCTGAAACATTAAGCAAAATACTTAATTTTGAAGATAGAACAACATGTATCTTATTTGGAGATGGGGCAGGAGCAGTGCTTCTTAGCCAATCAGCGCGAAATAAAACTATTGGTCATTACAGTCGTAGTGAAGGTGATTTAGAAGGTGTATTAACTACTGATTCATTAATGCTAAATCCAGATTTTAAATCAAATTTATCTCAGTCTAATTATTTACATATGAAAGGTCAAGCTGTTTTCCGTTTTGCGGTTAAAGCTATGGAAGATGCAATTACGGAAATATGTAGAAATGAAAAGATTAGTTTAGATGAAATTGATTGGATTGTACCTCATCAAGCGAATAAAAGGATTATTCAACATGTTGCAACTAAGCTAAACATTGATATAAACAAGTTCTATATCAATTTAAATGATTATGGCAATACTTCATCCGCAAGTATTCCTATCGCACTTGCGGATATGAAAAATAAAGAATTACTTAGAAAGAATCAAAGAATTATTATGGTTGGATTTGGAGCAGGACTAACTTGGGCAAGTACTTACTTTGTCGTATAAAGGAGAAATTATGTTAAATCAAATATTAGGGATAGAATATCCAATTATTCAAGGTGCTATGGCAAATATTGCGACTGCGAAGTTTGCGGCTGCAGTATCAAACAGTGGTGCTTTAGGTGTAATTGGTACTGGCGCAATGAATGCCGATCAAGCTAGAGCAGCAATTTTAGAGTGTCGTTCATTAACGGATAAACCTTTTGCGGTTAATGTAATGTTAATGAATCCAAATAGTGATGCGATTATGGATGTAATCTGTGAATTAAAACCAAAAGTTGTGACAACAGGTGCTGGTAATCCTGGTAAGTATATTGAAAAACTTAAACAAAATGGAATATTTGTTGCGCCAATCGTTCCAACAGTTGCGCTAGCAATACGTATGGAACAAGCTGGTGCTGATTTCATTATTGTTGAAGGAACTGAAGCAGGTGGACATGTTGGAGAATTAACTACTATGGTTCTTGTACCACAGGTTGTGGATGCGGTTAAGTTACCGGTTATAGCAGCAGGTGGAATTGCGGATGGAAGAGGCTATATTGCAGCGTTAGCACTCGGTGCAATTGGTGTTCAAGTTGGTACTTGTTTACTAGTTGCGGATGAGTGTCCAATTCATGATAACTATAAGAATGCTGTTTTAACCGCAAAAGATACTGATACTGTGGTAACAGGAAGAAGTGTTTCTGCTCCTGTACGTATCAAAAAGAATAGAATGAGTCAAAATTACTTAAAACTTGAAAAAGAAGGTGCTGATCGAGAGGAGCTAGAGAAGTTAACATTAGGTTCTTTACGAAAAGCTGTATTTGATGGTGATGTTGAAAATGGTTCCTTAATGATGGGTCAAATTGCTGGTATGCTTAAACAAACTAAACCTCTTAAAACGATTTTTGAAGATATTTTATGTGATGCGAATAATCAAATTCAATCTATTCTTTTTGATACGTA
>JAJZTY010000148.1 GCA_021847325.1 Bacillota bacterium | reverse complement strand
GTATGACTAAAGGAATCTTAAGTGATAAGAGTAAAATTGTGGATGTGTCTGGTCTACAATGTCCAGGACCTCTAATGGAAACATATAAAGCTGTACAAGAT
Organism: Bacillota bacterium; assembly: GCA_021847325.1. Classification (GTDB taxonomy): domain Bacteria; phylum Bacillota_I; class Bacilli_A; order Erysipelotrichales; family Erysipelotrichaceae; genus UBA2212. Next base: position 3,250 of record JAJZTY010000148.1, on the reverse strand, counting down.
CTTTACGAAGGAGAAGGAGTAAAAGTTATTGCGACCGATCCTGGTTTTGCGGCTGATGTACAAGCTTGGACAAAAACAAATGGTCATGAATTATTAAGTCTAAACTTAGAAGGTAATAAGTATGTCGCTGAAATCGTCAAGGGTAAGAAAAGCACTCATGAACACAGCACCATGAGTCAAGAAAATGCGACAATCGTATTATTCTCAGGTGAATTGGATAAAGCACTAGCGTCCATGATTATCGCACAAGGTGCCGCAGCTCAAGGTAAGAAAGTATCGATCTTCTTCACTTTCTGGGGATTAAACGCATTACGTAAAGATATGAATGTTCCGACTAACAAGAATCTAATTGAACGTATGTTTGGATTCATGATGCCTAGAGGCGCAAACAAACTTCCATTATCCAGTATGAATATGTTGGGAATAGGACCTAAGATGATTAAAGGTCTTATGAAGCATAAGAATGTGGATCAATTACCAATTATGATTAAGAATGCTCAAGACTTAGGAATTAAATTCATCGCATGTCAAATGAGTATGGATTTAATGGGTATTAAGCATGAAGAACTTATTGATGGTGTTGAAATTGGTGGAGTAGGAACCTATATTGCGAATAATGAGAATGTAGGCACAACTTTATTTATTTAAATAATAGTATTAATCTAATAAGTGAGAGAAGGTAAATAAAAACCTTCTCTTTTATATTTATAAGATTAAAAAATAGGTATAAAGCTAAAAAGAATCATAGAAGTTTAAGATGTCGCTTTTAAAATACGGATTAATTCTACATCTATCTATAAAGAATAGACAAATCGATTAATTCATTTGTGTATAATTAAGTCTATGGGGGATTATTGTGAATCATAATGAGAAAAATTAAAAAATTAAAATCATTACTCTGAGTTTTATTATCGTTATTATTATATTTATCGTCTATAAGATTAATGAACAAAATATCATCAAGGATAACGAAAATAGTATTATAACTGAACCTATCGTATCAATTGACTATATTAATTTTATGGAGAGTCTACAAATAGCAGAAAACAGAGATAATAAACATTTTCGTTTAATCGTTTCTGATTTAACGATTCAATTTGATTTAACAAAAGAGTTGGAAGAAAATATCACAATCGCGTTTGATTCGATTTCTAATAATTTCGGCTTTTTCTATTTAGATTCAAACAATGTATATCCTTGTTCAGGAAGAATGTTCTACTTGAGTAAAGAAAAATCAATCACAAGTATGGGACAAAATCTAACGCATGATTTCTATAAAGGATTGTATCTCAATCAAAGAGATCAAGAAGATAATGGTTTTAATTTATTTGATGCGTCGTTTGGAAAGTTTGAAGGTAAGCTAACAGTTATACCTTCATGTCCGTATATCGATAATTTTTCGGTAGAATTCGTTGAAGATACTGAATAATTATTAAAGAGAAGAAACTAAATTAAATCGTAAGAAATTAAGTGAAAATGAGAATGGTAATATAACTTTATTTATCTAAACGGGTATTAACCCGTTTTTTTTAGGTATAATAGGATTAAGGAGAATACATATGTTAAAGATAGAATGGTTAGGTCACTCTTCTTTTAAACTAAGTTATAATAATTATCAAATTGTGATCGATCCCTTTGGAGATAATGTCATACCTGGATTAAAAGGGGTACATGAGTCAGCTCATGTCGTGTATTGTTCACATGAACACAAAGATCATAATGCGAGAGAGAATGTACAGTTAATTCCATTGATGGATAATCCATTTAGAATGTCTGTGATAGATAGTTTTCATGATCAAAGTATGGGAAGTCAAAGAGGATCTAACAAGATATTAATCTTACAAAACGCGGAGTTGAAATGTGTTCATTTAGGAGATATTGGATGTGTTCCGACGGTCGATGAAATGCGATTATTAATGCGGCCTGATGTGTTATTTGTGCCAATTGGTGGACATTATACACTTAATAAAGAAGAGATTGTTTTATTGATAAAAAAGATTTTTCCTAAAGTTATAATACCGATGCATTATCGGTCTGATTCATTTGGACCAAGTGTGATTGGGACATTATCTGATTTCTTGGATTTAATGGATAATGAAGTTATTTATTATCATACGTATCATATGGAATATGATCCAACATTACCATCACATATAGCCGTATTAGAACCCAAGAATACACTTTAGAGCATTCTTCACCCTACCTATTTAGTGGACTGATATACTAGATAAACAAGGAGGCAATTATGTCAAAATACGATTTATCTAAGTTGAATCCAATGCAGTTTCAAGTAACTCAAAAAAATGCGACTGAACCCCCTTTTAAGAACGAGTTCTATAATTTCTTTGAAGAGGGAATATATGTGGATGTCGTAAGTAAAGAAGTTTTATTTTCTTCTCTTGATAAGTTTGATTCACATTGTGGATGGCCAAGCTTTACTAAACCGATTGAAGATAATATTGTGGAAAAGAAAGACTTTAGTTATGGAATGATTCGGGTTGAAGTACGATCTAAGGATGCGAATAGTCACTTAGGACATGTATTTGATGATGGTCCTAAAGATAAAGGTGGATTACGTTATTGTATTAACTCTGCATCATTAGAGTTTATACCTAAGAAAGATTTAGAAGAAAGAGGATATGGAAAATACCTATCCTTGTTTGAATAAAGAAAGAGGTTTTTATGGCTTATCCATTGCGTATGTTTACACAACGAATTCGAGCACTTGTACTTAAGCGATCAATCGATTTAGTTGAAAGTAAAAAAGTAGAATTATTAGATCATGATGATGAACATGCTCAGTTTCATGTGGAAAATCAAAAAGATGGGTATTATCATGTAGAGGTTCGTTTACGTGATAAACAAGTCACATTTACGCATTGTGATTGTCCATATCGTGGTGTTGGTTTATGTAAACATACTGGGGCAGCACTTTTACAATTGTTAGTGAATGATGGGTTTGAATTGTCAGAATTTTCAGAGTTAGACTTTAAGTCGGATGATAGTGAAGTGATTGATCTTGAAGCGATGGAAGAGAATGTACGTAAGATTATTAAAGAAATAAGTTTAGATAATGAGTTTGAGTTGGTAGAATTTTTATCGAATCAGGATAAAGATAAGTTACTTACATTTATTCTGAAGTATCTAGAAGAATCTGAGGATATTCGGTTAGTGATTATGGCGTATATGTGGTATAAAAGTCAGAATCCTAAACCTCCATTTTTATCTTAAGCGCTTTTGCGCTTTTTTT
>JAJZTY010000022.1 GCA_021847325.1 Bacillota bacterium | reverse complement strand
CTACAAAAGAAGATTAATCAATTACCGAAGTTAAGTGTCGTAGATCAATTTACGCCTGAGAATTACTATTACAACTATCTAAGAAACGAGAAAGAAGTCATCAAGAATCTTCACTTTGAAACAAAAGCCGAAAGTAAGTATATCGCTGTCGCATGTGCTTCTGTCATTGCTCGTTATACCTTCTTACAAGTATGGGACAAAATGGAAGAAAACTATCATTTTACATTTCCAAAGGGTTCTGGAGAATTAGTTGATCATGCGATTGTACGATTTGTACAAGAATTTGGTAAAGATAAACTTCCGCAAGTCGCAAAACTTCATTTCAAAAATACACAAAAAAGCGAGAACATTTAGTCCTCGCTTACGTTTACATGCACTTTCTTATCACTTTGGCGCAAACTAACCCCTGCGCTTTTTAACATGCGTTTACTTGCTTGTACACTTTCACTCTCCGCATATTTATCAGATTCATAAACGATGCATTTAATGCCTGATTGAATAATTGCTTTGGCACATTCATGACACGGAAATAAAGACACATAAATCGTACATCCTTTAACTGGACGTGGGCTATTTAAAATTGCGTTGAGCTCCGCATGCACCACATAAGCATATTTAGATTCTAAGGTTGATCCTTCACTCGTCCAAGGATATGCATCATCATCACATCCTTTAGGAAAACCATTATAACCGATACTGACAACTTTCTTATCTTCATCCACGATTACAGCCCCTACTTGTGTATTAGGATCTTTAGAACGCAATGCAGATAAATGTGCAATTCCCATAAAATAGCTTTCCCAGCTCAATACATTATTCCGTTTCATTGATGACCTCTTTATAGTATTGATTTAATGAATCCACTAAATTATCTGCATAAGCATTTAATCCAAATTCACGTGCTAAATCTAAAACTTCTTGATCTGTTCCTTGATAATAAGGTTCTGTCTTTGGATTCGTTACTCCGAAATACACTAAAAATGTACTCATAAGGATCATTGCGATTAATGCATGTTTACGTAAAGGAAGCCAACTGACTTTCTTAGTAAACAATAAGCCCATCATCACACCACTTATAAATCCACCTAAGTGTCCTAAAATACTAATATTTGGTAAAAAATTAATTAAGATATTCATGAATACCATACGTAAGACTTGAGATTGAATCATCGGTTGACGAATTAAACCCGTTTCGTATAAATAGACCAACATAACTCCAAGCAATGCATATAATCCACCACTTATTCCAACTAATAGGATATTCCCTTGACCAACAAACACAAAGAATGAACCAAAGAAAATACCATTTAATAAAATAAGCAATAAGCGTTTTGAACCATATAACCGTTCAATAAATTGTCCTAAATTAAGTAATGCAATACCATTCATCATTAAATGGAAAACATCTATATGCACAAACCCAGCAGTAAACAATCTCCAAACTTCGAAGTTAGCTAACACAAAGGTCTTATAGTACGCTCCCAATAAGATTGAAACAGGAATAATATCATAACCTAATAGAGCTAAACCATTAATGATTAAAGTAATAATTGTGATAATCGCAAGAATACTTACTGTCATTTTTGGCAATAATTTAACCTGATCAATTAATGTTTTAGGTTTATTAGGTACTCTTACAATCTGAATTCTTTTCTTGAGTTCTTCTAACTCTTTTTCAGGATCTTCACTTTGACTAAATGCTTGTTTAATATCTGGAAATGCTTCAAACAAGGAACTATTTGTTTCTTCAGGACTAATCAAAACATGAATTCGTTCTGATTCATTTTCTTGCATAAATCCTTCATCATCAATCTCTACATCCCAAAAATTCGCTACATTCGGTAATATTTGTAGGATGGCTTGTTTAATTTTTAATGTACGTTCTTTGATGTTATTTAAATCAAATCCTTTGTGTAAGGATAAGCGAATTAATCCATATTCTGGTTTTTCAGGATGATTCAACCATAGTTCTTCCTGAATCGCTCGAACATCAATAAGACTATATCCATACTTTTCGATTAAGATTTGAGCAACTTTAAATAACCAAAGTTCCTTCACAACTTTCATTTATTCTAACTCCTCTAATACCTTTTTAAATACATCTGGCATTTCTGCACTAAATTGCATTAATTCATTGGTTCTTGGGTGTCTAAACTCAATTTTATAAGCATGTAGACATTGTCCCTCAGTATCCATTGTATTCTTAATAGAATACTTTGGATCTCCTACGATTGGATAACCAATATATTGGAAATGAACACGGATTTGGTGTGTACGACCTGTCTCTAATTGACATTCAACCAATGTCATTTTTTCATAGCGTTGAATGACTTTAAAATGTGTTACTGCTGGTCTTGAACCAATAGATGTAACAGTCATTTTCTGACGATCATTTTTATCACGTCCAATCGGTGCTTCTATTGTCCCAACATTATGGCTTAAAACACCATGTACTAGCGCAAGATAGGTTCTTCGCATCGTTTTAGAAGATAATTGTTCACTTAGATTTTGATGTGCTAAATCATTCTTCGCCACAACTAAACAACCACTGGTGTCTTTATCTATACGATGAACAATTCCTGGTCTTAGAACACCATTGATCCCAGATAAATCCTTGCAGTGCGCTAACAAACCATTGACTAAGGTATGCTTTGTGTTGCCAGCACCCGGATGAACAACCATTCCTTTAGGTTTATTTATGACGATGACATCACTATCCTCGTATAAAATATCCAAATCCATTTCTTCAGCTTCTACTTCTAATTCCTCATCTTCAGGCCACTCAGCACTTATAATATCGCCTGTTTTAACCTTATAGTTTGATTTAGTCTCTAAATCATTCACTTCTACATACCCTTCTTCAATGAGTTGTTGAATGCGAGAACGTGAAAAATCTGGTAAAATCTCTGCTAAATATTTATCAATTCGAATCCCATTATAGGATTCATCTACTACGACTTCAAAGTTTTCCATTGGCCTGTCTACTTTCTAAAATGGATTCTAGGATCAATAATCCCACTCCAATATTTAAACTAATGTCCGCAATATTAAACACGGGGAAATAATAATCAATAATTTTGAACGATAAGAAATCACGAACATAACCCAATAAGGCACGATCCATGAAATTCCCTAAAGTCCCTGCAAATAAGAACAATAAACTTAATCGATAAATCGTTTGTTTATCTTCCGATTTAATATAAAAATAAAGCATTGCGACCATCGCAACTAACCCAACCAAGATAAAGAACCATTTCTGACCCTCTAAAATACTCCAAGCTGCCCCAAAATTTCTGAGGTAAGTTAACCAGAAAAAGTCTTTAATCACTTCAAATCGTTCGCCATATTCAAATACAGTTGAGATTGTGGCTTTGGTTATGGCATCCAGTCCAACAATCAATCCTACAAGGATAAGTTCATATTTTTTAATCTTCATATGGTACATTATAACAGAAAAAAGCTTCCTGTTAAGGAAGCTCACTCTTATCGATTCGATTGACGGATAGATTCTAAGACATCCCAGTTTAAACGCTTCGCAAATTCAGTAATTAATGTGATCGTATCAACCACATCTTTACGATGAATTAGAGCACGATGAGAATGGATGTAACGTGAAGGAATAGATAAAGTCACATTGATAATACCATCAAATGCTTTATGCATTTCTCCAGAATCTGTACCACCAGCAAGTAATAAGTCATATTGAACATCTAAGTTTAATTCCTTACTCAAGTCACTTAAGTAATTCAAGAAACCACGATGACCAAGATGAGATGAATCTTGGATGGCTAGTGTCACACCAACACCCATTTTACTTCCAGGTTCAGCACCAGGAATATCATTCGCTAGAGTCACATCTAATGCAATTCCAATATCCGGTTTAACTGCGTATGTCGCTGTTTTAGCACCACGTAAACCAACTTCTTCTTGAACAGTCCCAACTGCGACAATGTCTGCTTCATGTTTTACATCTTTTAAACGTAACAACACTTCAGCCGCAATGATTGCGCCAATTCGATCATCCCACGCTTTTGCCGCAAGATAATTTGGGTTAGCCATAACATTGAAATCAGAACGAGGAGTAACCATATCACCTGGACGAATTCCTAATAGTTCAACTTCATTCTTATCTTTAACACCGATATCTAAGAACATATCTTTGACATCAATGACTTTACTACGAACATCTGCAGGCATACCATGTGGAGGTTTTGAACCTACAATACCCATAATTTCTTTACCTTCACGAGTCGTGATTGTTAGTGCTTGAGACAATAATACATGTCCCCACCAACCACCAACAGGCGCAAGTTTTATAAATCCTTTATCATCAATACTACGTACGACGAAACCTATTTCATCCACATGTCCAGCAACCATTAATTTAGGACCTAAACCAGATCCCTTCTTAGTCACAATCAATGAACCAAGATTATCGTATGTCACTTCATCAGAAACATCACTTAACCATTTTTTCATCACACGTGTTGCAGCTTTTTCATTGCCTGAAATACCGTTTGCGTCTGTGAATTCCTTCATCATTTCGAGGTTTAATTCACCATATGCTTCTTCAATTTTTAAACTTTTTTCGCTCATTTTATGCCTCACTTATGTTCCATTATACAACTCGACAATCATTCAAACAAGTTTAATACGCTGTATCTTGACGGTTGTGATTCTTTTTATTCTTCTTGTAATAGGTATCCAATACTTCATTCTCATTAAACTGAAGAGTATATGCAATCTTTGCACAATAATTCGCACACTTCTGAAAATTATCCAAATTAAAATCATGCATTAACTGAATCGCATCATCTGTCCATTCTAAAAACAATCGACTTAGATCATAAGATATATCATCACATTCCACGATAAGTTCATTTAGTTTTAGATCAATGCCCAATGAAAGTATAAAGTGAATACTATCACTGAATTCTTCTAAAAGTACATCTTTCTCACTGGGTCCTTTTAAACTCCAATATTTAAATGAACGTGTTTCATTTGCTAATTCACTAATCTCAACAACTAACGCAAGAATACGTTTAAGTTGTGTCGTTTCACGAACCTCATGATGTAAATCCATGATTCTTTCATCAAGTTCATTTTGAAGTGGTATAAGTTCTGTTAGATTAAGCTTCATACGCCTTTTCCCCCTTTATCTGAAGAAGTTCATTTTGACGATCTTCATTAAACTGATTCGTATACAAACGATAATAACGACCCTTCTTATGCATCAATTGACTATGTGTTCCATCCTCGACGATGCGTCCCTTATCAATCAATAATATGCGGTCCGCATTCACAATCGTAGATAATCGATGCGCAATAATAAAGGTTGTTTTATCATGCAAGACGGATTCAATCGCTGTTTGAATAATCTGTTCCGTTTCTGTATCAATACTTGAACTAGCTTCATCTAAAATAAAGATACTCGGATTTGCTAAGATGGCACGCGCAAATGAGATAAGTTGTTTCTGCCCCGTCGACAATCGACCTCCACCCTCTCCAACTTCTGTATCGTATCCTTCTTCCATATTCATGATAAACTCATGCGCTGAAACTCGTTTTGCGGCTTCCACAATCGCTTCATCACTGGCATTTAAATCACCATATCGTATGTTTTCTTTAATGGTGCCTGAGAATAGATGTGGAGCTTGTAAAACATAACCAAGATTACTGTGCAACCAACCAAGTGATCGATCTTTCGTGTTTACACCATCGATACGAATGACCCCACTCTTTGGTTCATAGAATCGACAAATGAGATTCACAATCGTACTCTTTCCACTTCCCGTTTCACCCACTAAGGCAATGGTCTCTCCTCGATTTACTTTCAAATTGAAATTAACGAGAACAGGTTCTTCTTCTTTATAGTAAAAGCTAACGTTATCAAACTCGACATCCCCTTTTACTTTTTCATAAACTTCAGTTTTTGGTTCTAATATAGAGCCATACTTCTCAACCACATCATCACGATCCACTAAATCCACATCCGCATTGAGTAAACTAAGGACTCGTTCTGCAGATGCTTGAGCCATTTGAAACTCTGCCAATAGTCGAGCAATTTGTCGTAAAGGTTCGAAGAACTGTGATGCATATTGAGTAAATAACACCAAAGTCCCAAATGCGATTGTCCCTACAAGAACTTGTTGACCACCTATCCAGATTAACATCGCAGATGAGAATGCCCCTAATCCCATTACAATCGGCATAAATGCGGCTGATAAGATTGCGGCCTTAACCGATTCTGATTTCATAGAACTGGTTAATTCTCTAAACTCTGCACTTTGTTGGTCTTCTAAACCCATAGTTTTTGTAGTTTTAGCTCCTAAGATTCCTTCACTGTAAGCAGCTGTAATCTTAGAATTAATCTTACGAGTTAAACGATAGCGTTGTAATATTTTCTTTTGGAAAATAATACTGATATACGCTAAGAATGGGACGACAACCAAGACAAGTAAGGCTAATCGCCAATTAACAACTAACATGACAATGCTTACACCAATGATTAGGGTAGAACCCCAGATTAAATCAATGATAGACCACGATACGATATCTGCTAAACGACCAATATCACTGGTCATACGCGCCATGATCCAACCTTGTGGTGTCTTATCATAATAACTAAACGATAATTCTTGTAGTTTCTTGAATGCTTGATTACGAATATCATACGCAAACTGCATTTCTACTTTTCCAGTAAACTTAATGAAAAAATAGACTACAAATACTTGAACTAAGATTAAGAATCCATAGATCAAACCGAATGGCCATAATTTCGATAAATCACCATTCTCAAGAACGAAATAGTCAATAGCTAACTTGTTTAAATATGGGAAAGCAATATCAACACACGCAATTGAAATCATCGATATAAAAATAATCGTTAAATCTTTTTTGTATACAAAAAAATGCTTTAAGATACGTCGCCAAAGCTTCGTATCTAAATGATCGGTATTAAATTCTTGTTCCTCAAAACGCTCACTCATCTTCTTCACCTCCTTCAATCATTTGACTTTGTATCGTCACGATTCGGCGGTATAAACCTTCTTCTTGACACAATGTTTCGTGTGTTCCCTGTTGGCTTATTCTTCCATTTTCTAAAACGATAATTTTATCCGCTTGCATAGCTGATGTAATTCTATGTGTAATAATAAGTGTCGTAACTCCAATCGCACGTTCTTTTAAAGCATGACGAATCTTCTCATCTGTATGAGTATCCACAGCTGATAAAGAATCATCGAATATTAAAATCGGAGTTTGATTTAAAATCGTACGAGCAATCGCGATACGTTGTTTCTGCCCACCAGATAGAGTTACCCCTTTTTCACCCACCAGTGTTTTATAACCTTGATCAAATTCGTGAATAACACGATGAACAGATGCCATTTCCGCTGCCTTCTTTACAGCATTTTCATCCGCATCAGGTTGTGCTAAACGAATATTCTCAAGGATTGTTTTTGAAAACAAGAAAGGTTCTTGTAACACAATCCCTATTTGATGTCTTAAATGTTTCTTTTGAATTGTATTTAATTCATGACCATTTAATCTAATATGCCCTGAATTGTAGTCATACAAACGTGTTAACAAGTGAACAAGAGATGATTTACCACTACCAGTAGGTCCTAAAATCGCAAGTGTTTCACCTTGCTTGATGGTAAAGCTAACATCTTCTAAGACGGGTACATGTCCATCTTCGTATTGGAATTTTACATGTTCAAACACGATATCACCCTTGATATCCACGATATCTCCAGAATTGATATCTTCCATAGGTTCATTAAAAATTTCATTTAAACGTTTTAATGAAACCAACATTTTTCCTAAATCCGATAATATTCTTCCTACATTTCGAATCGGCCAGAGAATCATCGATTCGTATGATAAGAATACAAAGAACTGTCCAACTGTTATCTCACCAGCCTGAGCTGCGAATATCCCAAATATAACTACCACAAAAATTTGTACAAGTACGATAAAATCACTACTTGCCCAATACATGCCTAATAATTCAATTAACTTATAGGTTAAATCTTTATACTTTTTATTCTTCTCATCAAATCGATTTAACTCAAAAACTTCTCGGTTAAATGCCTTTACAACACGTACACCCGATAAACTCTCTTGTAAAACAGTGGATAGTTCGCCTTCTGCTTCATCGCTACTCTGAAACACTTTTTGCATACGCATGAAAAAGAAATAGGCAAACAAAACTAAGAACGGTAAACTGATCATCGCAATGAGTGCAAGTCGAACATTAATTTGAACCAAGATAACCATCGCGATAATAGCCATTGATATCGCATAAACTAATTCGGCAATTTGACCTGCCAAGAAACGTCGAATGGTATCCACATCAGATGTACAACGTTGAATTAAATCACCACTCTTCGCATTAACATGTGCATGATATGGATAATATTGTAAGTGTTCGAATAAATCATTTCTTAGTCTTTCAACATATCGTTCACTGATAACACCGTTTAAGCGGCCTCTAAGATACATTAATACAAAAATGATTAAGTTAACCGCAATGATCATAAGCGCAGCTAACCATAAGTTGTCTCTAATTCGATCGACTCCTCCAAATAAATTACTGTATTGAATTAACCAGTTTGAAGTAATCGGTTCTTGATTAATAACATTATCAATCAAAAAAGCGAATAAAAGTGGAGATATGAGCGTAAGGCTTACGTATGTTATAACAACACCAATAAGACTCACCAATCGGAGCCTTAAGCCTTTTAAATACTTCATGAATAATTGTTTTAGTGTCATAATTTCTCTCAAATCCTTTTTTATTATAACCCAAAATAAAACAGTGTTTACACTGTTTATGCTTTTAATCGTTTTAGAACTTGGGTACTAATATTACCAGTAATCCATCCTGTTGGGACTGAACTAAACCATAATAGAGGTAACCAATAAATCATCATTGCGGTTTGATTGATAAGAATTAATACCACAATTTGACCTAAACCATGAAAAGCACTGGACGCAACACTGAGTCCAATCGGTGTAAATTTATTTGTTTTATAAAGAATTAATGTGATGATGGTGCTAAAAACAACACCTCCCATCGAAAGCCAAAATCCTGTCCCAAAAATAATCCCTCTTAATAGGGACGCAATCACAACTCGCATTAGATTGAGTAAAACCATTGATTTTACATCAAAAAGAATAAGTGTAATTAATCCTAAAATATTCGCCAAACCTAATTTAACACCAGGAACAGGTATCGGTAAAGAAGGTTCTAACATATGCATTAAAATGCTCATTGCGAGCAACATCGTTATCAAAGTCAAACGACGCGTTGGACTATGTTTTCTCATTGTATAACACTATCCTCGCCTTCTGGTTGACTCTTTGTATTTTGAATCATAATAACAATATGATTAGGTAAACAAACAATAGGTACATTCGCAAACTCGACCCAACCTTGAATAGAACATAAATTATAAGGTGAGGTTTCCTTTTCAACACGAAGTGCACGATCTTTTACTTCAATAAAGACTTCCCCTAAAGTTCCTTGTACAACATAGGTATCATCAATACTCATATCTATTCGCAAGATCTCTTCTTCACGATACGTTACGATCGCGACTACTTTTTCTGAAGTGCTCGCACGAACAAACCATTCCATGGTTCCATATAAAACAACTGAGCTGATCAGAATAAAAATAATTAAGAATTTATCATAACGATTCATATTAATGTTCTTTAAAGGATAGTACTGCTTTTATGGCACGTTTCCACTGTTCTAGGATGTCCATTTGAGTAGATTTAGACATTGTTGGTTTAAACACACGTTCGGTCTTCCATTTTTGAACAAGATCATTCTCATTCTCAAAAAGATGAGTTGCTAAACCAGCTAACAAACACGCTCCAAGAGCTGTTGTTTCTGAAATCATAGGTCGGATGACATCCACTCCGAGTAAGCCTGCTTGATATTCCATTAAATAGTTGTTTAAACTTGCCCCACCATCTACTTGTAGCTTAGTCAATTTAATCAAAGAATCTTCTTGCATTGCCTGCACTACATCATACGTCTGTAGAGCTAAAGATTCAAGTGTTGCACGTACAATATGTGCATCAGTTGTACCTCGAGTGAGTCCAAAGATTGCGCCTTTTACATCACTTTGCCAGTACGGTGCCCCTAATCCTACAAATGCAGGCACAACAACCACTCCATCACTGGATTCAACAGAACAAGCTAAACTCTCACAATCTGAGGATTTCTCAATAAAATGTAAACCATCTCTTAACCATTGAATTGCGGCACCAGCCACAAACACAGATCCTTCAAGAGCATAAGTCACTTTCCCGTTCTTTCGCCATGCGATCGTAGTAAGTAAACCATTCTTTGAATCAATACGATTCTCTCCAGTATTCATTAACATGAAACATCCCGTTCCATAGGTATTCTTAACATCACCCGCATCTAAACAAAGTTGTCCAAATAAGGCAGATTGTTGGTCACCCACAATGGCCGCAATGGGTACATCCACTTCAAACCATTTCTTATCACAAACTGCGATATCACCTGCTGTGTCCACAATGGTTGCACACATACTTAATGGAATATTCCAAATATCGAGTAGTTTTTCATCCCATTCACATTTATCAATGTTCATCAATAATGTTCGCGAAGCGTTGGTCACATCACTGACGAAATACTTACCATTGGATAGATGATAAACTAACCAGGTATCTACTGTACCGAATAAAAGTTCTCCATTTTCTGCACGAACTTGTCCATTTTCGATTTCATCTAAAATAAACCGTATCTTACTTGCTGAGAAATAAGAATCAATCACAAGTCCTGTTTTTTTCTTAATAAATGGTTCAAACCCTTTTTGTTTTAAGTCTTCACAATAAAACGACGATTGTCTTGATTGCCATACAATTGCTGGATACACAGCTTTACCCGTTGATTTATCCCAAACGATCGTTGTTTCACGTTGATTGGTGATCGCAAAAGCAGTGAGGTCGGATGCACTTAAATGCGCTTGCTTGAGTGCTTCAGAAATTACTAAAATGACTGAGTCAAGGATCTCTTGAGGATCTTGTTCAACCCAACCTGGATTCGGATAAAATGCTTGAATATCTTTTTGAAAAGATGCACAAATATTCATATCCTTATCAAATATCATGGCACGACTCGAACTCGTACCTTGATCAATTGCACAAATATAACTCATGTTACACCTCGATGGTTTCAATCACCATTTGATTTAATGTCTTTATTAACTCAAGAGTACTCCCTTGATCACGTGTTGGATTAAATTCCACAATATCCATTGAACTGATACCTGGATGATTTAATACATGTTTAATAAGCGGTAATATTTCATAGGGTTTAAATCCATCGGAAACTGGTGTATTAACACCTGGAAATAACGAAGGATCCATACTATCACAATCAAATGAAACATGAAGATGTTTCTTATCTTGGATGAATCGATTTACTTGTTCATTCAACCAATCAATCCCTTGTTTACGAATCTCATTCATCGTAATCCAATGAACACCCCACTCTTTCATGAGTTTTTCTTCTTCTATATCTAGAGAACGTATTCCAATTAACATGATATTATCTGAATCAATTTTTTGTTTTACAAGCTTCAATAAATCTTTATGACCATAGCCTTGTAAAACCGCTAAAGGCATTCCATGAATACGTTTTGAATCACTGGACTCTACTGTATTACAATCCCCATGCGCATCAATCCATAGTATTGCATGTGACTCTTGAGCAACTGCACTGATCGAGCCGATTGCTAAGGCATGATCTCCACCAAATACGAGTGGAAAATAACCCGATTCTTTGGTTTTTCTTACTTCTTGATTCAAGCGTGTATTTAAATCCACAACCGCATCGAGATAAAGTGGGTCTTGTGATTTGATTAATGCTTGATTAACTTCTATGACAGTATCCAGTTGAACGGATTGAGATAGAACTTCCATTGCATGTTGTCCACCATCAATATCGCAACCTTCTTTAAGGACTACGCCTATTCGTTTTATTGTTTTCATCATTCCTATTATAAGGCTCCCCCCAATAACACGCAACAAATGGTAAAAAAAACAGTTAGAGTTCTAACTGTTTAAATCTTTCCTTGGTATTCTAATTCCTCAAACTTGTTATTTTCGACAATTACTAACAAAGTATCTTCTTCACGAATGATATAATCTGCAGTAATTCCAAAATTTAATCTTGAGTTCTCCGTTTCGCGAACCCCTAACACATTTACACCATAACGAGAACGAGCATCTAAATCGACTAATTTCTTTCCAATCCAATCTTTTGGGGCAGAAAGTTCCATCATACTGTAGTCTTCGTCAATATCAACCATATCGATAATGTTTTGACTCATTAAGGATTTCGCGACGCGCTCACCCATTTCTTTTTCAGGGCGTACGACTCGATCAGCTCCAACTTTAAGTAAGATCTGCATATAAACCTTATTCTTAGCCTTTGCCATAATGAAAGGAACACCTAATTCTTTTAGATGTAAAACAGCCATAACGGATGCTTCAAGTTTACTACCTGTCGCAATAACTGCCACATCAACATCTTGTACACCAATGGCACGTAATTGATCAATGTCTGTAAAGTCTGCTTGTACTGCCTGTGTCGCAAATTCACTGACTCGATCTACGTTAATTGAATCCATGTCTATCCCAATGACATCATACCCATATTCACTAAGTGTTTTTGCCATGGTAGATCCAAATATTCCTAAACCTAGAATTGCGAAAGATTTTCGTTTCATTTTTTTAACCGATCAAAATATCCGTTGAGGGATAACTGATTTCTTGCCCTTTCTTGCTTGTCTGTTTACGATTGATTGACAATAATAATGTAAGTGGACCAATTCGTCCTAAATACATTAATGAAATGATAATAATTTTTCCATAATCACTTAAACTTGAAGTAATTCCCATTGATAAACCTACTGTTGCGATAGCAGATACAGATTCGAACGCTATCTCGAGTGTCTCAAATGGTTCAATTATAGATAATAATATAATACCAGTTGTGACTGTCATTAATAAGATAAATGCAATCACAAATGCTTTTCTAAATTGTTCACGTTCAATCTTTCGATTAAAAACTACAATCTCTTTTTTACTCGCTAGCTCTGAGAAAATCATAAGTAATAGAATAGCGAATGTCGTTGTCTTAATCCCCCCAGCTGTACCGCCTGGTGATCCCCCAATAAACATAAGTATCATCATTATGATAAGAGATGCGGCTTTCATACTTGCCATATTTAAGGTCGCAAATCCAGCCGTACGAGTTGTGACAGATTGGAAGAGTGATGCCATAACTTTATCAAAGAAATTAAATGTTTGAATGGTTGCAGGATTATTGAATTCAATGAGTAATAAGATTAATGCGCCTCCAAATATTAAACACAAAGTTGTTGTGATGGCGAGTTTAGTATGTACTTTTAAATGATTTATAACATAGTGAACTGGATGTGATCGTCGAATTAGTGATTTACTACCTTGAGACAAATCAAACCAAACTCCAAAGCCTAAACCACCCACAACAATCAAATACATGGTTGTAAAATTGACGATGGGATCATGTGCATAAGCTTGAAGACTGACCGGTCCAATTATATCTAAACCAGCATTCACAAATGCAGAAACAGCTGTAAATACTGAGATAAATAAACCTCTTGACCATCCAAACTCTGGAACAAATCGTGTCGCATATAATATGACTCCGATTGTTTCGAATACAAGTGTATACTTTAAAATATTCTTTATAAAGTGGTTAAAATCATTTAAATTAAAAAAATTAACGGCTTCATTGAGTGCCAATCGGTTCGCTAAAGATAATTTACCTGAAACGAATATCACAAAGACTGCAATAAGAGTCATTAGTCCTAATCCACCTATTTGCATTAATCCGATAATTACAATTTGACCAAATAAAGTATATTGATCAACTAAAACTACAGTGGTTAAACCTGTAACACAAACTGCAGTAGTTGAAGTGAAAAGGTGATCAATGAACGTAGGACCAATTAATTTGTTACTAATCGGTAAGCTCAACAAAAAAGCGCCAGTTAGAATGACAGACGCGAAACTTAAAGCGATTTGTTGTGCAGGCGTAAAGCTTGTACGTATTTTCTTACGTATTTTATTTAATGTCATATGGTTTAAAGCTCACTGTCATGGTCATTTCTGCGACTTGAGCTAATGTATTATATACCGAACAATATTTACATGCAAGTTCCACCGATTTACGAATCTGATCTTCTTTGTCAGATGGTGAAAAGAACGCTTCAATCGATACCGATTTTAACGTAGTTGGAATTTCATCCCTTTTTTCTCCACTAACACGATAACTAACCGATTCGATTTCGATTCTCTTCTTCGTTAGTATGTCTAATAGTGTTGAATGTAAACAAGACACGAGTGCGCCTTGTAATAAATCATAAGGTCTAGCTTCATTAGGCTCCATTCCAATTCCTATTTCACCTTCACTTAAGATAAGTTTTCCTTTGAAATCTTTTTTAAATTCTAGTTGTGCTGATACTTTTTGTCCCATAGGATTATTATGGTTAGTTTTGATTAGCTTGTCAAATAATCATTGAACTTCACTTACTTATCGTGTAAACTATGCATGGATTTAAGGAGGAAAGCGATGAAAAAAGTTGATGTCGTCATTATCGGTGGCGGAATAAGTGGCCTTATGGCAGCATATCGTTTAATAGAGGAAAAGCCTGGATTAAAGATTACTTTATTAGAAAAAGGTCATGACATTACCCGTCGTTTATGTCCAATTATTGAAGGTAAAGTCCCAACCTGTATTAACTGTCCTACCTGTGGAATTATGGAAGGATTAGCGGGTGCTGGAGCGTATTCAGATGGTAAGTATATTATTTCTACTGAATATGGTGGATGGTTAACTGACTTCTTACCTCAATCAACGGTAATAAAATATATCGAACAAGCAGATGCGATTTTAGTGAGACACGGCGCAACAACGGATCGTTATCAACCTTCTGATGAACTTAAAACACTTTGTTTAAAACATGATTTACATATGCAACAAGCTCAAGTGAAACATTTGGGTACTGACGCAAACTACAAAACGATGATGGATTTAATTCATTCATTAAGAGATAAGATTGAAATTATTACAGAAGCCGATGTAATCGATGCGGATGGCAATGAGAAAGTTGTTACCTATATTCATAAAAAGGAAACACACTTAATCCAAGGAGATGCCATTATCTTTGCGGTAGGTCGCGCTGGTAGTCGTTTCTTTAGCCAATGGTGCAATAAATATAAAATTCCATTGATCAATAATCAAGTCGATATCGGGGTTCGTGTTGAATTACCTTATGCGGTATGGAAACATTTCTCTGAAGTCATCTATGAACCAAAGATTTGGTTTAGAAGTCATAAGTATGGGGATATTACACGTATGTTCTGTTTCAACGAAAGAGGACATGTGGTAATGGAAAATACCAATGATATTATTACAGTCAATGGTCATTCCTTTAAAGAAGAAGATAAGAAGACAAACAATTCTAACTTTGCGTTATTATCTACGATAAAATTCACGACTCCTTTTAATGACCCAATTGATTATGCACGACATGTGGCTCATTTAGGTAACCTTATTTCTGGTGGTTCTGTCTTAGTTCAACGATTAGGAGATTTACTACAAGGTCGTCGTACCGATGAAAAACGTTTAAAAGCGAATACTGTACAACCTACATTAAAGGCCGTTGCGGGTGATTTATCCTTATGTATGCCAAAACGTCAATTGGATAATATTATCGAAACACTCTTCGCGTTAGATAAAGTTGCGCCTGGTACAGCAAATATGGATACTCTTCTATATGGGGTTGAATGTAAGTATTATTCTGCTCGTCCAGATACGACTAATTTTGAATTAAATGGGTTTAAAAATGTGTATGCGATTGGTGATGGGGCTGGGTTTACGCGTTCTTTATCTCAAGCAGCGGCACATGGATTATATGTCGCAGATACTTATCTCGATAAGATTGACAAACAAGTCTAATTTTGATAGTTTTATAAGTGTAATCTAGAACAGCACACATCGCTGTTCTATTTTATTTTAAAGGAGAACGAACATGATTAAAGCTGTAGTTGGTGCTAACTGGGGTGATGAAGGTAAAGGTAAACTGACCGATGTATTCGCCAAAGAATCGGATATTGTAGTACGCTTTCAAGGTGGTAATAACGCTGGGCATACCATTATTAATGATTATGGTAAATTTGCGTTACATATGTTGCCTTCAGGTGTTTTCTATGATCACATTACGAATGTCATTGGAAATGGCGTTGCCTTAAATATTCCTGCTTTTATAAAAGAATTAAATCAATTAGTTGAAAAAGGTGTTCCTATGCCTAAACTGATTGTATCGGATCGTGCACAAATCGTTATGAGTTATCATATTCTTTTTGATAAATTAGAAGAAGAACGTTTGGGTAAAGCACAATTTGGATCGACAAAAAGTGGTATTGCGCCATTCTATTCTGATAAGTATGCTAAAATCGGGTTCCAAATCTCTGAATTATTTGATGAACAATGGGTAAGCGATAAACTAGATCGTATCTTACCTGCTAAAAATATATTACTAGAACATCTGTATCATGCAGAACCATTGAAAAAAGAAGATATCTATAATGAATTAATGGAATATCGTAACTTAATTTCACCATTTGTACATGATACCGTTAAATTTTTCCAAACTTCAATGGATGAAAATAAACAAATTCTTTTAGAAGGTCAATTAGGTGCTCTTAGAGATCCTGATTTCGGAATTTACCCATATTCTACTTCAAGTTCTACTCTTGCGTTCTATGGTCCGATTGGGGCTGGTTTACCTTATTCAATTGATGAAGTCTACGCTGTGACTAAGGCATACTCAAGCAGTGTTGGGGCTGGTCCATTTGTAAGTGAGATTTTTGGGGATGTGGCTCAAGAATTACGTTTAAGAGGTGGAGATGCTGGGGAGTTTGGGGCTACTACGGGTCGTCCTCGTCGCATGGGATGGTTTGATGTTGTCGCAACACGTTATGGCTGTCAAGTTCAAGGCGCAACTCATCTTGTATTAACTAATTTGGATGTCTTAGGTTACTTAAATGAAATTCCTGTTTGTGTAGCGTATGAAACAGATGGTAAGCGTAGAGACCATTTCCCAAATATCACACGTTTAGATCACAGTAAACCAATCATTGAAACTCTTCCAGGATGGAACAGTGATATTTCTCATATTCGTAATTACGATGAATTACCTGAAAACTGTAAACATTATGTGGATGAAATTGAACGCATGATTAATGTACCAATTACGCTTGTATCCAATGGTCCTAAACGTGAACAAATTCTTCACAGAAAATCGAAACTTGTATGAATATCAAACACATCCATGATGATTTAATATCTATGATTAATCTTTATGGTGTGATATCCATTGAGGATGCGTGTGAAGTTTTAAATCATTATGAAAAAACAGATTTAACCCCTGCAACTCTCTATCCACTTCTTACGTTTGAAGTCCTTGAGTCAAATCAAATGTTTCTATTGAATGAGTACTTTATGTTAGAGATTTTCTTAGAGGATTATGAGTATTTAGAGTTAATTGAACTTCAAGAAGACCTCCCTTTCTATCAACCAAGTAAGAAAGAGTTACATAAATACAAAGAAGATTTGTATCAAGAAGAAACTGAATCATTGAAAAAACTTAAACAATTTATTTTGAAGTATATTAAAGGCCCACAAGTTCAAATCATCAATTTCTTGGATTACTTGACTTACTTCTTGAAAGATTCGTTTAATTTAGAAGAGATTCCAGATCAATTAAATGAATTTGAGTGTAAGATTCCAAAAGATAAGTTTGATGAATTTCTCAGCTTATGTTTAGAAGCTCATCAAAATACACGTTTGTGGCAAAACCGTGGATTTACGAATAATGAGTTATTAAAGAAAAGCCAAAACAAACAACGTAGTTAAAAAGCTGGAAAACCAGCTTTTTTATTGATTAAATTGAAACT
>JAJZTY010000147.1 GCA_021847325.1 Bacillota bacterium | reverse complement strand
GAAGATAGCTATGCATGCCATAGTGAAAATAGCTCATCGCCAGGTAACAAAGCTCCCAATTAGGGAGCTTTTCTTTAGCCTTTTATTCTGTGGTATAATTTACACCTAGAGGTTTTATGGAAATAATATACATATCAAAAAGTTATGAAGACACACAAAACTTAGCGTATAACATTGGTTTAAAAATTAATGAGCCAATGGTTTTTCTATTAAGTGGTGATCTTGGTTCAGGAAAGACAACATTCACTCAAGGTCTAGCTAAAGGTCTTGAAATAACAAAAACTATATCGAGCCCAACATTTACGATTATGAAAAATTATAAAGGAAGAATGATATTAAACCATATTGATGCTTATCGACTCGAATCCCATCATCAAGATTTAGGATTTGATGAATTAATAGGATCAACCGGTGTCACTGTAATTGAATGGCCTGATTATCTTGAAGAATTATTTCCTGAGGAATATCTAAGGATTGATATAAAATCAATAAGTAAGAATAGACGTAAATTAATATTTAATCCTATTGGATTAAAATATGAGAAATTAATCGAGGATCTTATATGATAACATTAGCAATTGATACTTCATTTCATTATTTAACCTTAGTATTATATCGTGATAAAGATGTAATTAACTCAATTCAAAAAGAAGCGTTTAAACAACAATCAGAAACTATTTTAGTTGAAATAAAAGCGCTATTTGATAAAGCAAATATAAGTCCTAAGGATCTAAATAGAATTGTTTTAACGGATGGTCCTGGAAGTTATACTGGTTTAAGAATTGGTATGACTGTAGCCAAAGTTCTAGGTGCTCTTGCAAATATTGAGGTCTACACATTATCATCATTACACGTATTGGCTGGACTCGAGAAAAATGTTCACATTTTATTAGATGCTCGGGCAAAACGTGCTTATTATGCTCATTATCATGAAGGCATTCCTCTTATAAATGAAAGAGTTGTATTACTATCCGATTTTGATGATTTAGATACTTCAAATTTAAAGATATTTGGTGATGGTCAGCTTATTTCGAAAGAAAAATATTATCCGGATTATACAAAAAACTTTATGGATTTGGAAAAATATTGGCAAAAAATAAATAATATTCACGCATTAGTTCCTCGCTATTTAAAGGATAATGAGGCTTATCATTCATGATACGATCAATGAAGTTATCTGATTTAGATCAAGTATGCGAAATAGAAAATGAAGCATTTTCTCATCCATGGTCCAAGGAAGATTTTGAAGTAGAATTACAATCAAACCCATATGCATTATATTTCGTATTAGTTGAAGACGACTTGATAAAAGCATATATTGGAATTTGGTTAATTTATGAGAGAGCTCAAATCACAACAATCGCAGTTAAAAAAGATTTTCGATCTCAAGGATTATCGAAGATATTAATGAATTTCCTTGATACTGTTTGTATTGAGAACAATGTAGAGGAAGTAAGTCTTGAAGTTAGAGTTAGTAATATAAAAGCCATCAATTTATATCATAGTTTTGGCTTTATAGAAAAAGGTATTAGGAAAGATTATTATCAAGATAATCATGAAGATGCTTACTTGATGGTTAAAGAAGTTAAAGGAGGTTAATATGAAAATATGTGCTATAGAGACATCTTGTGATGAAACTGCAGTAGCTATTGTTGAGGATGGACATACTGTATTGAGTAACATTGTTTCTTCACAGATTAATACACATGCGGCTTTTGGAGGCGTGATTCCAGAAGTAGCATCACGAATTCATATTGAGAATATTTCTATTGTTTTAGAAGAGGCAATTAAAGCAGCAAATCTTAAGATTGAAGAAATTGATGCTTTCGCAATAACACAGGGACCAGGGTTGATTGGTTCGTTGCATGTTGGTTTAATCGCCGCAAAGACTCTTTCATGGTATTACGATAAACCACTAATACCTATACATCATATAACAGGTCATATTTACGCAAACCAATTTGTAGATAAACTTGAGTATCCACTTTTAGCTTTAGTCGTGTCAGGTGGTCATACGGAGCTTGTGTTACTAAAAGAGGAATATCACTTTGAAATTTTGGGTTCTACACAGGATGATGCGATTGGTGAAGCTTATGATAAAGTAGCACGTGTTATGGGGTTGCCATATCCTGGTGGACCACATATCGATCGACTTGCGAAGGATGGTAAGAAAAATTATCGATTACCAAAAGTTAAAACTCAAAACCCACTTGATTTTAGTTTTAGTGGTTTGAAATCTGCAGTATTACAACTTATTCAAAAGAATAAGGAAGAAATAATAAAAGAAGATTTAGCTTTTGCCTTTCAAGAAGCAGCGCTTAATGAAATTATTGAAAAAACTAAGTTAGCTATAAGTTTAAATAAGGTAAAACATTTTGTATTGGCTGGAGGAGTGGCAGCGAATTCTAGACTTAGAGAACGAGTAAATGAGCTTAAAATAGATAACCCAGATTTGAAAATTACAATTCCACCTATGTGGTGTTGTACAGATAATGCGGCTATGATTGGTGCGGTAGCATATGTAGCGTATCAACATGGTGTGAGAGGAGATCTTGATATCAGTGCAAATCCAGGTTTAGATTATGCGTGAAGATTATGAAAATATTCACAAACTATAAGTCTTGTGTTAAAATACTATAAGGTGGTAATAAAATGAACAGTTTAAAACAAATGGTGCCTAAGGCAACTTTACAGCGATTTCCTGTATATTTAAAAGCGTTAAGAAAACTAGATAACCTAGGTGTCCAACGCATTATGTCTCGTGAACTTTCAGAGTTTGTCGATATTGAACCAACTACCATTAGACGTGATTTTTCATTCCTAGGATCTCTTGGTAAACAGGGCTATGGATATGATGTAAAGGCGTTAATTGATGTTTTTGAACGTCACTTAGGTGGAAGATTTGAAGAAAAATTAATCATAGTAGGGGCAGGTAATCTTGGCCGTGCATTGATGAATTATAATCGTTGGAATCATGTGGTTGGTGAAATAGTATGTGCATTTGACATTGAACCTAATAAAACGGGTGCTATGTACGAAATACCAGTTTATCCTTTAAGTGAGTTAAAGGAACGTATACCAGAAGGTTGTAGAATTGCGATTCTAACTGTCTCTAAGGATGTTCAAGAAACTGTTAACTTATTAATTGAAGCTGGTGTAAAAGGGATTGTGGATTTCACACATGAACATATTCAAGTACCAAAAGGTGTGAATATTAAAGCAGTTGATGTCGTATCAATGATACAAGAATTAGTATTCGAAACAAATTCTATTTCGTAGGAGCAAACATGGAAGCATTAATGACAGTTAGAGAATGTTATGAGATTGTAAAAGAAGGATCTATTATTGAAATTGAATCTATGGATATTGTTCAAATTCAGGGATGGGTTAGAACAAACCGTAGTA
>JAJZTY010000146.1 GCA_021847325.1 Bacillota bacterium | reverse complement strand
AAGAACTATCCCCAAATCCGCGCATATCCACTGCATATACTTTATAATCATTTTCTAACGCTTCCATCGTCGTTTGAAAGTGAACAGAAGAACTCATGTTTCCATGAACTAAGACAATTGTCTTATCCCCTTTTCCACATTCACGATAAGCAATGGTTTCACCGTTACTTAATAAGAGAGTTTTTACTTCGTATTGTTTCATTAGAGTCTCATACCTCCATTAGGTTCAATGACTTGACCTGTGATGTAAGACGCATCTTCACTCGCTAGGAATAATGCGACTTTAGCGATTTCTTCTGGTTGACCTAGACGACCTAACATGGTCATCGCTGCGAATTTATCCAATAAATCTTGAGGAACAGTCTTTAAGATATCCGTCATGACATATCCAGGTGCAATCGCATTAACACGAACATTTCCACCCTTCATGCCAAATTCTTTAGCCCAAGTCTTTGTTAAACCAATAACACCTGCTTTAGAAGCCGCATAGTTCGCTTGTCCGATATTACCAAATACACCAACGATGGATGCGATATTGATAATAGAACCTGTTTGATTATTTTGCATATGTGGACCAACATGACGTGTTAGATTGAATACACCCTTAAGGTTGACATCAATAACTAAGTCCCACATTTCTTCTGTCATCTTACGAGTTAATGCGTCTCTTGTGATACCCGCATTATTGACTAAGATATCAATCTTTCCATACTTTTGAACCACTTCATTAAAGAAGTTTAAGCATGCGTCTGAATCTGTCACATTTAATTTATAACCTTCTACATTCGGATGAGAATAACTTAATTCACCCATATCAGCCGCAATAACCTTAGCCCCTGCATTCGCAAATTCCTCTGCCATTGCTTGACCTAAACCTCTTGCGCCACCTGTAATAATCGCTACTTTTCCATCTAATTTCATTGTCTTGTCCCCTTACGCTTTCTTAATTATAACGGCTGTTCCCATTCCTCCGCCAATACAGAGGGATGCACAACCTAACTCTTTATCGAGTGAATGTAACTCGTGTACAAGTGTTACTAAAATACGATTTCCACTTGCCCCAACTGGATGACCTAATGCGATTGCGCCACCATTTGGATTTGTCTTAGCTAAGATGTCTGATTTTGATACATTGTGTTCAACACTCAGTTCATGCACAACACCTAAGCTTTGTGCTGCGAATGCTTCATTAAGTTCAAAGACATCGATATCATTTAATGTAAGATTCCCATGTTTTAAGGCATGGCGAATGGCAGGGGTTGGGCCAAGACCCATTACATTTGGTTCTACACCACCTTGTCCAATCGCCACGACTTCCGCAAGAGGAGTCAAGTTATGTTTCTTTACAAATTCTTCTGATGCGATCAAGGTAATACTTGCGCCATCATTTAAGCCTGATGCTGTACCTGCTGTCACAACACCATCTTTCTTGAAAGCTGGTTTTAATCCAGCCAATTTATCTAAGTCTGTTTTACGATTTGGATATTCATCCTTTTCAAACAATACTTCATCTCTTCCAACTTTTACTTTGATTGGTACAATTTCATTCTTGAATACATCAGTATCCACAGCTTTAATCGCTTTAAGCTGTGAGTTATAAGCGAACTGTTCTTGTTCAATACGGGAGATGTTATAACGTGCCGCAATATTCTCAGCTGTAACGCCCATATGAATTCCTTCAAACGCATCCGTTAATGCATCATAAATCATATGATCAATAAGATTAAGTTGACCCATTTTATATCCACTACGAACTTCTTTAGGAAGTAAATATGGAGAACCACTCATAATCTCAACACCACCTGCAACGACACAATGATGTAAGCCAGCTTTTATGCTTGTATAAGCATTCATGACTGCTTTCATTCCGGAACCACACGCCATATTTAAACTATAAGCAGGTACACTCACAGGAACACCAGCTTTAATTGCGACTTGACGTGCAACCCCTTGTCCTTGTCCTGCAGGAAGTATATTTCCCATAATCACTTCATCAATCTCATTTGGATTAATCTGTGTTTCTTCAAGAACCGACTTTAAAACTTCTGCGCCTAAGTCGCCAGCCGACATATTCTTAAGAGTTCCTAAAAAGGAACCTGTCGCTGAACGTTTAGCACTAACGATAAATACTTTACTCATTTTTATACCCCTTGATTGAATCGTAATATGAAAGGTGATTCATCTTTTATATTCATACAATATCAATTCTCTTATATCTTGTCAATGAAATTTTGTAAGCGTTTACGATATTTCACAAAAAAAAGAATCTAGAGTGACTAGATTCTTATTAATTAAGCAAGTTTAATAATTTTTTGTAGGATTGGATGTCCTTTTTCCAATCCAGTTACGTCTATGAGTGTATTTTCTAGACCAATGTCTTTTATCATAGTCTGTAGTTTTACACTCTCTTCATCTTCTACACAATCAAACTTCAATGCGTTTAATACGGATTCTACTAGTCCATCATAATTCAATCCAAGTGCTTCACACTCTAACATTGGTTTAATAAATCGATCACCTTTCGATAATTTTCTTAGTGGTGAGCGACCTACACGTGTAACTTCATCGATAATACTTGGATTCTTGAATCGCTTAATTGTCTTCACAATATATTCTTTTTGAAGGTCTTCATCAAATCCATGTTTCTTGACTAACATAGAACCTGTTTCACTTAACACCTTCTCTACAAGTTTTACAATCGATTCATCCAACATCGCATCTTTTATTGTAGGATATCCTTTTAAGAATCCTGCATACGCAACGGTTGTATGTCCAGTATTAACCGTAAACAATTTACGTTCAATGTATGCTTCAAGTGTATCGGTAAAGTGTACCCCATCAATATTTAGTTCACCTTTGATCTTTGTTTGATCGATAACCCATTCATAGAATGGTTCAACTTTTACCCATAAAATATCATCATTCTTTTGATTTGGCACAATACGATCAACCGCTGAATCAGGGAATCCAACCCACTCTTTAACATAAGATTGTGCTCTCTCACTTAGTAAAGGGAGTAATACGTTCATCAACTTAGTAGAACCTTCAATCGTATTTTCACACGCAATAATGTTCAAATAGGATTCAATTTTATGTTCAGCTCGATACTCAATAGAATTGACCAATGATTTCGCAATAATTGGTAAAATATTCGGTCCTACGGCAGTAGTAATTAAATCAGCTTCTATTAGTGCTGTCTGTAACTTATCCAACTCAGTCTTACTATTAATCCCAGAAACATTATTTACGACAACCTTCTCACTATTATCATCTATGAGTTCAACGGTATACGATTGTCTTTCACGCAATGCATCAATTAACGCATCATTCACATCCACAAAGTTAACGAAATAATCCGAACGGTTTAAAAGTAAACCAATAAACCCACGCCCAATATTTCCTGCCCCAAAGTGAACCGCTTTTTTCATTCTTGTACCTCTTGGGTTAATAA
>JAJZTY010000145.1 GCA_021847325.1 Bacillota bacterium | reverse complement strand
TCGGGGATGAAAGTGGTATAGAACCCGCTGTAACAGAAACAGGCATTAAACTCGTCACATCCAATATGTTAATTAAAGATGAGACAACTCCAATCTTATGGAGAGGAGCGCTCATTACTAAAGCGGTAACGGATTTCTGGACAGAAGTCAATTGGCAAGAATTAGACCTAATGGTCTTGGATATGCCTCCTGGAACAGGGGATATCGCTATGACAGTTTTTCAAAGTCTACCGATTACCGGCATTGTGATTGTGACGAGTCCACAAGATTTAGTCAGTATGATTGTATCTAAAGCAGTTGAGATGGCGAACAAAATGAATGTGCCTATTATTGGAATCATTGAAAACTTTAGTTACTTTGTATGTGATGAATGTGATAAAGTACATTATCCGTTTGGTCAAAACAAGGGACAATCCATCGCAGAGAAATACAATATCCCATTATTAGGTCAATTACCGATTAATCCGATTATTAATGAATTAGCGGATGAAGGACGTATAGAAGAGATCGAAAGTGAAGATTTTACTTGGTTAGTAGAAACGATTATGGAGGCATAATCGTTTTTCTTTTCAAATTGGATAATATTTGGTATTATGATAATCCTGAAGGGGACATATGTTTGATACTGCAAAATCTATTTTAAAACGTGATCCAGCCGCAAAATCTCTCTTAGAGGTTATTTTACTCTATCCAGGATATCATGCGATTCTATATCATCGTGTAGCACATTTCTTTTATAAACATCATTTATATTTTATTGCGCGTTTAATTAGTCAGATTAATCGAGGATTTACAGGAATAGAAATACATCCGGGTGCTCAGATTGGGAAACGATTATTTATTGACCATGGGATGGGTATCGTAATTGGTGAAACAGCCATTATTGGAGATGATTGTTTAATTTATCATCAAGTTACACTCGGTGGTATGAGCAATAAACATGAAAAAAGACATCCAACCTTAGGCAATAATGTGATGGTTGGGACAGGCGCAAAAATCTTAGGAAACATCCATATTGGTGATAACGCTAAGATAGGAGCCAATTGTATTGTGATTCATGATGTTGAAGCAGGTAAGACCGTTGTAGGAGTTCCTGGTGAAGTATTATCAAAAAAATAAACGAACGTCTTGAATGACGTTTTTTTTATGGTATGATTCAAATAATAGGGTGAAAATATGATCTCATTTCCAATGAATACAGTCTTGATAATTAATCTAGTTGTGACACTATTACTCATTAGCGCATTGCTTATCGGTTATTTTAATGGATTTATTAAACAGGTTTTTGAACTTATTGTCTTAGTTGGTAGTATCGTAATCGCATGGCCCGTATCAAATGTGTTATCAAAATCAATACCGATACTTAGTCGTGCTTTATCGGTATTTGATGATGTGTTATTTGGACAATTTGCTTATGAAATCAGTAATATTTTTGTCTGGTTTTTCATTTTACTCATACTATTAAGCATAGGAATACACCAAATATTAAGACCATTTGTTAAGCAATTAAGACAGATTCATTGGTTAAAACCCATTGATAAACTATTGGGTGTCGTTATAGCACTTATACCACAACTCATCTGGATATTGTTTTTTATGATTATTAGCTTAAGTCCACTCATTGTGAATGGACGATCTACACTGGAATCTTCGATTGTTCGACCTTTGGTTCCTGTAGCGCAAACCTTATCTGATCAGTTTGTAAAACAGGTTGATCCCTATGGGATTGTCGTGAAGGTGACACAAAATCAAGAACTAACGGAAGAAGATGTAGCGAATATACCGATTTGGTTAGAGGAATTTGGAGCACCTGAGAAAAGTGTTAAGATTGTAGAAAAGTTCATTAACGAAGAAGAGTTTAACCAAGAGGATTTGGATATCGTCCAAGAATACATCGATGATCATGATATTTCAGAAGCACAAGCACGATCTTTCTTAGAACGATTCGGCTTATCTCTATCAGAAATTGATATGGCAATTGCCGAGTTTCAATTTAATCAATAAAAAAAGCTGGTTTTTGAAGTGAACCCCAAGTACTAGACAATTTATTTAAGCATAATTATAACTGGACTGAAGACGGTATTGTACTGGACTCAGTCCTTTTAATTTAAGCTTAATTCTTTTGTGATTATAATATTCAATATATTCGACTAACTCTTCTTTAAAATGTTCAATCGATTCAAATTTTTGTAGGTATAGAAGTTCAGACTTCAAGTGACCAAAGAAGTTTTCCATCACTGAATTATCCAGACAATTTCCTTTGCGAGACATACTCTGTTGGATTCCTCTTGATTTTAGATGGACTTGATAGGCTCTCATTTGATATTGCCAGCCTTGATCTGAATGTAGAATCAATGAATAAGATTCTGGAAGTCGTTCTAAGGCTTGATTGACCATTCTCATAACTGATTCAAAATTTGGTCTTTCAGATAAGGTATAACTGATAATCTCCCCATTGTATAAATCAAGAATGGGAGAAAGATAAAGTTTAGCTCCGAATAAGGAAAACTCTGTGACATCGGTTACCCATTTACAATTTGGAGCTTCTGCTTTGAAGTTTCGATTCAGTAAATTAGGTGCGACTGTTCCGATATCTCCTCGATAGGATCGATATTTCTTCATACGAACTTTACATAATAGCCCGCACTGTTTCATTAGCTTTAATACGGTTTTGTGATTGATGGTGTATCCGGCCTGCTTTAATTCACTTGTTATCCTTCGATAACCGTATCGTCCTTTATTCTCGTGATATATCTTTTGTATTTTGCCTTT
Source organism: Bacillota bacterium (assembly GCA_021847325.1). Classification (GTDB taxonomy): domain Bacteria; phylum Bacillota_I; class Bacilli_A; order Erysipelotrichales; family Erysipelotrichaceae; genus UBA2212. The sequence continues at coordinate 711 of JAJZTY010000145.1, read as the reverse complement.
GATCACTTGATATTTATCTGGTTTTTCCAATTGCTTAAGTGTCGCATAAAAACTACTTCGAGCGACTTGTGCATAGTTTAGAAGCCGCTGAAGTGCGTATATCTGCCTTAGTTCATCTATGACTTGGACTTTTTCCCGGATTCTAGGTCCTGCCTCTGTTGAACTAAGGCTCTCAATTTTTTTAAGTAGGCATTCTCCATTCGAAGTTGTTCATTTTCTTCGAGTAGCGCTTCAATGGAGTTCGGATCCAAAGGTTTATCTGTTTTCTTTTTCTTGGGTGTCATTTTAAAGTGTTGACCGCGTCGTTCTTCATATAAGCTAGAACGTCCTTCTTTTTCTGCCAGATTCCTCCACTGTGTCACTGTCGATACAGCTGGAATTTTAAAATAACGAGCTGTCTCAGTGAGTGAAAGCTGATTCTGTTTCATATATTCTAAAACAGTTTCTTTAAACTCTCCACTATATGTTCCTGATTTGTTCAATAATCCATCAATTCCATGTAGTTTATACACATTTCTCCAACGTTGTATTTGGCTAGTACTTAAACCATACTTCTTCCCAACATAATCTGGACCTCTACCTGTTTCTTCCATTTCTTGTATTAACTTTAACTTAAATTCTAAATTATACTTTGTCATATAAAAACTGCACCCCTTTCTGTTAGTTGTCTAACTTTTGGGGTGCAGTTCATAATTGACTCTTTATTTATTC
>JAJZTY010000021.1 GCA_021847325.1 Bacillota bacterium | reverse complement strand
TGTATCTTTAGTGTTGAGCGTTGAATATAATTTTGAGTACTTAATAGTATTTTAGCCGCATCTTTACCATTTAATTTTGAGATGTGTTTTTGAAACTCTTGAATTGTTTCTTCTATAATATCTTCTTTAAATTCTGTACTATCTTCTTCCTGCAAAGTATCAATCAATGTATTAATGAGATTAGAACGCATAAATCCTCCTATTCCTTTTTATGCATTCAAAATAAGTTACCCTAAAAAAAGATCATCTTTCGATGATCTTAGCCTACGATGTGTAAGTTTTCTAACATAATTCCAGTCCCTTCGGCAACACACTTAAGTGCATTTTCCGCAACATACACTGGAATATTTAGTTCATTCATTAATAATTGATCCATACCATGAAGTAATGCGCCACCACCCGTTAATACAACACCACGAGTTACGATATCCGCAGATAATTCTGGAGGCGTTTGTTCAAGTACGGTACGGCATGCACGAACAATATCTTGTAGACTTTCATGCATCGCAATCTCTGTTTCATCAGAAGTCATTGTGATGGTATGTGGTAAACCTGTTACTAAGTCACGTCCACTAACTTCTAAAGAATCTTTACGAGATCCTCTCCATGCAGTTCCAATCTTCTTTTTTAATTCTTCTGCAGTACGATCACCGATTAACAATTTATATGTTTCTTTAACATATTTAATAATATCTTTATCCATACGGTCACCCGCAATTTTTAAAGATGATGATGTTACAATTTCACCAAGAGAAAGAATCGCAACGTCAGTTGTACCACCACCTATATCAAGAACCATATTACCGTTAGGTTTTGAAATATCTAGACCAGCACCAATTGCCGCAACTTTTGGTTCTTCTTCGATATAAACACGTTTAGCCCCAGCACGATATGCCGCATCACGAATCGCATTACGTTCAACAGATGTAATGTTTGATGGACAACAAATTAATATAGTAGGACGTGAAAACATTCCTTTTAATTTTAGTTTCTTGATAAAGTATTGAAGCATCATTTCTGTCACTTCAAAGTCTGCAATGACACCATCCTTTAATGGACGAATCGCTTGAATTCTTCCAGGTGTACGTCCTAACATATCTTTAGCGTCAGATCCAACCGCTAAACATTTCTTTGTCTCTGCTTCAATCGCAACAACAGAAGGTTCATCTAAGACAATCCCTTCTCCTTTTACATAAATTAATACATTTGCGGTACCTAAGTCGATACCTACTGCCTTTGAAAATGCCATATATGCCCTCCATTTGATAAGCATACCCATTATAGCACAAAGTTTAAAAAAGACTATATGGATAAGTTAAGACCCAGTAAGAACTGGGTAACTAAATAAGCAAGTGCCATCGCAAGTAATATGACTAATACTTGTGTTTGAACCACTTTATTAGGATGAATTATTTTTGCGAAATTAATCGCGTTTAAACTATACAGACTTACCGTGAATGTTACAAAATAAATGATAACTCTAACGATAGGAATCATATTACTTACCAATATCGATACGATTTAGTGCTTTTAACAATGCGATTTGAGCTCTCTTCGCATCTATTTCAGGATCTTTAGAACGTAATCTTTCTTCAGCTCTTTGTTTAGCATGTTCAGCACGCGCTAAATCAATATCACCTTCATGTTCAACCGCATCAGATAAAATTGTAGCTTCATTATTCTTGAAGAATAATACACCACCTGCAATCGCATATTTCTCACGACTTCCATTTAAGATGCTTGTCATTATAGAAATATTTAACATTGTGACTAAAGGCATATGATTACTTAAAATACCCATTTCTCCATTTGGGGTAACGATATTTATTTGTTCAGTTTCGAAACTTCGTACTGGAGCTTCTGGTGTCACAATTTTTACATTAAACATATTAGAGACCTAGAATCGCTGCTTTTTCTTCAGCTTCCTCAATATTACCAACATACATGAAAGCTTGTTCAGGAAGATGATCGCCTTTACCTTCTAAAATCGCTTTGAAGCTACGAACTGTTTCATCTTTTCGTACGAACAATCCTTTAATTCCATTAAACTGTTCAGCTACATGGAAAGGTTGAGATAAGAAGTTACGAACACGACGTGCACGATTAACGATTTGTTTATCTTCATCCGATAATTCATCCATACCTAAGATAGCGATAATATCTTGTAATTCGCGATAACGTTGAAGTAATTGTTGAACACCACGTGCAACCGCATAATGTTCCTCACCAACGAGAAGAGGATCTAACATACGACTACTTGATTCAAGTGGATCAACCGCTGGATAAATACCCAATGCCGCAATATTACGATCAAGAACTGTTTTTGCATCTAAGTGAGAGAACGCTGTCGCAGGAGCAGGATCGGTTAAGTCATCCGCAGGAACATAAATAGCTTGAACTGAAGTAATAGAACCACGTTTTGTGGAAGTAATACGCTCTTGAAGTTGTCCCATTTCAGTAGCGAGTGTTGGTTGATAACCAACCGCAGAAGGAATACGTCCAAGTAATGCACTAACTTCAGAACCTGCTTGAGTAAAACGGAAAATATTATCAATAAAGAGTAGAACATCCTGACCTTCTTGATCACGATAGTGTTCAGCCATTGTTAAACCTGTTAAGGCTACACGCATACGTGCACCTGGAGATTCGTTCATTTGACCATATACTAATACTGTTTTATTTAAAACTCCGGAATCCTTCATTTCGTTATAAAGGTCATTCCCTTCACGAGTTCTTTCACCAACACCAGCTACAACAGATAAACCACCATGTTCGGTTGCGATATTGTGGATTAATTCTTGCATGACAACTGTTTTACCAACACCCGCACCACCGAACAATCCAATCTTACCACCCTTTACATAAGGACATAGTAAATCAACGACCTTGATTCCTGTTTCTAACATAACTGAAGTCGTTTGTTGTTCATCAAAAGATGGAGCTTCACGATGAATCGGCATCTTCTTAACCGATGAATCTAATTCTCCTAGTCCATCAATCGGTTCACCGAGAACATTGAACATACGTCCTAATACTTCACGGCCTACAGGAGTACTAATTGCAGCACCTGTATCAATTGCGTCCATACCACGTACACATCCGTCTGTTGCGCCCATTGAAATACAACGAACAACATCATCTCCAACGTGTTGAGCAACTTCTACAACTAATGGTCTACCTTTAACGTCAATGTTAATCGCATTGTTTAAGTTAGGAAGTTCTCCTTCATTAAATCGAATATCCACAACTGGTCCAATGACTTGGCTAATTTTACCTTTGTTTTGCATCGTAAACCTCCTATAGTGCTTCTGCCCCAGCTACAATTTCTGTAATTTCCTGGGTAATAGCAGATTGTCTTGACTGATTATACTTTAATACTAATTCTTCGATTAATTCTTCCGCATTATCTGTCGCATTATCCATAGCCATACGTCTTGCCGCATGCTCACTCGTTTTAGATTCTAACCAATAACTATAAAGTAAGGATTGAATAAACATTGGGACTAATTGATTAATAAGCGTAACTGCATCAGGTTCGAATATTATATCTTGATTTAAAACATCTTCAGTTTGATCCACAGTTGGTAACATTTCTTCATTAATAGGAAGTAGCGTCATAACTGTAGGCTCAAACGTCATTGTATTCACAAACTTTGTATAGAGAACTTGTAATCCAGTTATCTCACCACTTAAGTATGCATCCATTATCTTGTCTGCTACTTTTGAAATATGACCATAAGATAAGTTGTCTCCAGTTTCCAATTCACCAAACAAATGATAATTATTTCGTCTTAACCAAGATCTTCCCTTAGAACCAACAATAAATACGGGATGATCATTTGGAATTACTTCTTTTATTTTCGAAAGAATATTGGAGTTATACCCTCCACATAAACCCATATCAGATACAAAAACAAGTGTTAATGTTTTTCCATCACGTTGAGTTAGATAAGGAATCTCTTGAATATTCGCATTTCCAAGAACACGATTAAAAGTTTGGAATAAAGTAGTCGCATAAACACGATTCAATTCCATCTTTTGTTTCTGTCTTTGTAACTTACTTGTCGCAATGAGTTCCATTGCATTCGTAATCTTTTTAGTTGCTCGAACAGAACGTATTCTTCTTTTTAACGCTACTTTATTTTGAGCCATTTTACTTTCCACTCATTTTTAAATACTGAGTTGTTAAGCTTTCCATTACTTCTTTCATTCTGCCTTCGAGTTCAGGACTAATTGCCTTAACAGTATTAATCTCTTCTACAATGTCTGAATGATTCGCATCAAAACCTGCTACCACTCTTTGTACATACTCAGAAATCTTAGCAACATCAATTCGCTTAATAAATTTGTGTTTAGCCGCAAATAATGTAATAACTTCATGAGCTAATGACAATGGTTGATATTGCCCTTGTTTTAATAACTCAGTTAAACGTGCACCATGTTCAATAACTTCTTTTGTTGCCGCATCTAAATCAGATCCAAATTGCGCAAAGGATAACAACTCACGATACTGAGCTAGTTCTAACTTCAATGAAGATGATACTTGCTTCATTGCTTTCGTTTGAGCTGCAGACCCTACTCGAGAAACAGATAAACCAGAATCAACTGCAGGTCTTGCACCTGAGTTAAATAATTCAGTTTGTAAGAATAATTGACCATCTGTAATAGAAATTACATTGGTTGGAATATACGCAGAAATATCACCCGCTTGAGTTTCAATAATAGGTAAAGCAGTAATAGAACCACCACCATACTCTTTATTTAATTTACAAGCACGCTCTAATAAACGACTATGTAAGTAGAAAACATCCCCAGGATAAGCTTCACGTCCTGGTGGTCTTCTTAACAATAAACTCATTGCACGATACGCTACCGCATGTTTCGATAGGTCATCATAAATGATCAAGACATCTTTACCTTGTTCCAACCATTCTTCACCCATAGCACATCCTGCATATGGCGCAATGTATTGTAAAGGTGCGAGCTCACTTGCTGTTGCTGAAACAACCACAGTATAATCCATCGCATGTTGTTGTCTTAATTTCTCAACAATCTGCGCTACAGTTGATGCTTTTTGACCAATCGCAACGTAGATACAAATCATATTCTGATCTTTTTGATTAATAATAGTATCAATCGCAATAGCTGTTTTACCTGTTTGACGATCCCCAATAATAAGTTCACGTTGTCCACGACCAATTGGAATCATTGAGTCAATAATCTTAATACCAGTTTGAACGGGTTGATTTACACTTTGACGTGTCATAACACCAGGAGCTACACGTTCGATTGGACGAAGTTTATCTGAAACGATTTCTTCTCCTCCATCAATTGCTTGCCCTAAAGCATTAACAACTCGACCTAAAAGGCCATCCCCAACTGGAACTTCAACGATACGTCCTGTACGTGAAACACTACCACCTTCTTTAATGTTTGCGTCACTTCCCAAAAGAACACACCCTACGTGATCTTCTTCTAGGTTCATAACCATACCCATGACACCTTCGCCAAACTCAACGAGTTCTCCGGCCATGACATCATTTAAACCATTAACGAGAGCGATACCGTCCCCAACTTTGATAACGACACCAACGTCTTTTTCTTCTACTTGTTCTTGATAGTGCTGAATTCTCGATTTTATCAGTGCACTAATTTCTTCTGGTCTAATGTCCATATTATATTGACCTTCCTTCACGTAAAACAGATCTCAAATTTTCAATTCGAGATTTCATCGATCCATCAATAACCTTGTCATCAAAACGAATTTTGATTCCACTAATCAATGTTGGATCAATACGATTAATAATAGAAACAGTTTGTTTTTGTTTAAGAGATAAACTCGATTCCAATTCTTTAATTTCTTCTTTTGTTAAAGGATTTACAGAATAAGCAATAGCCTCAACAATATTGAAGTGTTGATTATGCAAGTGCAAATACTCTTCCACAAAATGATTTAGAATTATAGCCCGATTCTTATCAATCAATAAGAATAAAAGATTAAGTGTAAATGTATGTACATAAGGTTTAAATACATCATTCACCAATTGTTTCTTTTGTTCCTTACTAAATTGTATTTTACTTAATACATCTATTAATTCAGGGTGAGTTGAAATAATATCTTTTATAAAGTGAATATCCTCAATAAAACGACTCTCAAGTTTTTGATCTAAAGCAAGTTCAAAAAGAGCTGACGCATATTTAGACGCAACTTTTTTCATTAATTACGCACATCCTTAATAAAGTGTTGAATTTGTTTACGATCTTCAACTTCATCCACTTTACCTTCAATTAATTTAGACGCAGCTAATAATGCTACATCAACGATTTCAGCTTCAATTTCATCACGCATTTGAGATTTTTGATGAGCAATTTCACGAAGTGCAGACGTTAACTTATTATCAGCTTCATTCTTAGCTTCAGCTAATAATTGTTCCTTCAAACGTTTACCTTCTAATTTACCACTCTCAATAATTTGTTTCGCTTCATTTGCAGCTTCACTTAATAATTGATCACTTTTCTTTTGATTTTCACGAGCTAATGTATTAGCTTCATGCGCTTCTCTAAGAGCCGCATCTGCTACTTCAGCGCGTTTTGCAAGGTAATCTTGCATTGGTTTCCATAATAATTTTTTCATACCAAAAAACAATACACCTGTCGCACACAATTGAACGATTAATGTAATGGCATCTGGAAACAACTTACCCGCAATATCTAAATCAAGCATAGACTCACCACCTTTTTATTTGTTAAATCATCAATTAAATACGAAAATCAATAAGAACGCAATAAGCATACCGTAGATAGCACATGTTTCCGCAATCGCAGCACCTAAAATGAGCATAGAACGGATTTTATTTTCAGCCTCAGGATTACGTCCAACAGCTTCAACTGCTTTACCAGCCGCATAACCTTGACCAATACCCGTCATCATACCTGTAAGTACAGCTAAACCGGCACCAATGGCTACTAAACCTCTACCAATATCTCCCATGTTTATATCCTCCTTTGCATGGATTTATCATTCTTGGGGTAATTCATTCCCAATAAAGATCGTTGTTAACATAATAAATATGTATGTTTGAATAAGACCTGAAAAAACATCAAAATAAGCATGTAAAGCTGGCGCAACCACAACACCAATAAAGTTAAATCCACCAATGAGTGGTACAAAACTAGATAACCATTCTGTAAACACATAAACCAACATCATAATTGTTCCACCAGAGGTGATATTACCAAATAAACGAAGTGACATAGAAATAAGTGGTGCAACAGTACCAAACACATTCATAATCACAAACGGAGGAAAAGGTTCAAAGAATCCTTTTGCATAACCACCAACTCCATTTACTTTTATTTTTGTATATTGAATTAGAAAGAATGTAATAAGTGCTAAAGCTAATGTAACACTATAATTTCCAGTTGGTTGATTAAATCCTAATAATCCAAGCAGATTAGAAACTGCCATATATAATGCCAATGTTGCAATATATGGCGCAAACTTTACAGCAGCTTTTGCACCCATATTATCCTTAGTCAATCCTGACATCATTTGATAGTAAATCATTCCAATCAGAACTAATCCTTTAGGTTTAGCTAATGGGTCACTCTTTTTAATTGCTCTACCTATTAAAAAAAGGAACAACAAAAGCACCGATGTAATAATTATTATTGAGAACACTTCAATCTGAAGTGATAACACTTTATCACTATTGTTTAACATTTGTTTCCCTCTTTTTGAAGAATATTTCTTGAATAAACATAAAATATTTAAAATACAACAAACCAAAAGCAACGAAAATTATATTGAAATATTGATTTAAAAAAATTGATAGTAAGAATGGTATGACATATACCATATTACCAATTATAAACCCAATATAATTTCGAATTCCCTTTTTATTATTAAATAATACAGAATCGATTTGAGATTCCGTAATCCCTACAGTAATAAATGAAAAAGCAAACCCAAGAATGAACCCAAATGACCAAGTATAGTTAAAGAATAACAATGCAATCGCAATGATAATTCCGGAAAGGATAAGATAACGTAGTTTGGTTCTAAGTAGCGTTTTCATATATTACTTGTCCATTTTATCACAAAATAAACGAAATGGAACTATTTAGTTCCAAAAATTCTATCTCCTGCATCACCTAATCCAGGCACAATATAACCATGTTCATTTAACTTTTCATCAAGAGCAGCTAAATAGATATCCACATCAGGATGATCCTCTTCAATACGCTTAACTCCTTCAGGTGCACCAACCAAACAAATCAATTTAATAACAGTTGCACCACGTTTTTTAATCATATCGATTGCAGCACTTGCGGAACCACCCGTTGCCAACATAGGATCTAAAACCATCACAACAGAGTCAGGTAAATTGGATGGAAACTTCGCAAAATACTCATGTGGTTCTAATGTTTCTTCATCACGATAAAGCCCAATATGTCCCACTTTAGCAGTAGGAATTAAGTTGCGAATCCCATTAACCATACCTAAACCAGCTCTTAAAATTGGAACTAATACAATTTCCTTCGCCATTTCCTCAGATACACAAGGCGCTACTGGTGTAACAATTTCAACTTTACGTGTTGGAACGTCACGCGTAATTTCATATGCCATTAATCCAGCAATTTCATCCAAATTTTGTCTAAAATCTTTGGTTCCTGTATCCTTTTGACGCATTTGAGTTAGTTTATGCGTAATTAGCGGGTGATGTAATACTTTTAACATGTTGTTCTCCTTTATATTGGAAACTGCTGAGTTAAAGCAGTAACCTCTTCTTTAATACGTTTTTTAATCACTTCATCATCAGGATTCTTCAAACACTCATCAATCCAATGTGCAATTTGCTTGAATTCAGACTCTTTAAAACCCCGTGTTGTCATCGCAGCTGACCCTAGTCTTAATCCTGATGAAACCATTGGTTTCTCAGTATCAAATGGAATGCTGTTTTTATTACATGTGATTCCAACTTCATCTAATAAACGTTCAGCTTTTTTGCCTGATAATCCAACAGATGCCTTCACATTCACAAGACATAAATGATTATCTGAACCATCCCCTACAATGTTATACCCTAAATCACGTAACTCTTCTACAAGAACTTGCATATTGCGAACAACTTGACCAATGTATTCCTTAAACTCAGGTTGTAACGCTTCATAGAAACAAACCGCTTTACCCGCAATAACATGCATTAATGGACCCCCTTGGATCCCAGGGAAAACCTTTTTATCAATAATACTCGCAAACTCTTTTTTACAAAGAATTAAACCACCTCTAGGTCCTCTCAATGTCTTATGCGTAGTACTTGTTACAAAATCAGCATATGGCACAGGACTTGGATGAAATCCTGTCGCAACTAAACCTGCAATATGCGCCATATCCACCATTAGATAAGCCCCAACTTCATCCGCTATTTCTCTAAATCGTTTGAAATCAATAATAAATGGATAAGCACTTGCCCCAGCCACAATTAGCTTAGGTTTAACTTCCAATGCTTTTAATCTCAACGCATCATAATCAATTCTTGATGTGACTGGATCAACACCATATGCTTCAAAATGATAAAGTGCACCAGAGAAATTTAACGGATGACCATGGGTTAAATGTCCACCAGCCGATAGATCCATCCCCAAAACTACATCATTGGGTTGTAGGATTGCCATATAGACACCCATATTCGCTTGAGATCCAGAATGAGCTTGCACATTCGCATGTTCTGCTCCAAATAATTCACACGCTCTTTGACGAGCTAATTCTTCTATTACATCTACTTCTTCACATCCACCATAATAACGTGCTTTAGGATAACCTTCCGCATATTTGTTGGTTAGTATACTCCCTACAGCCTCTAAAATATCATGTGAAACATAGTTCTCAGATGCGATTAATTCAATATTATTTAATTGACGATTCTTCTCTTTTAGAATCGCTTCTTGTATTAATACATCATTCATTGTCATTCTCTGTTTCTTCTATACGACAAATTTTGTCGATTCTTACTTTATGTCTTTCTTCTTGAGAAAAACCTGTATTCAACCACTTATCGACAATCTCCAACGCAACCGCAACCGTTGTTAAGCGGCCACCTAACGCTAAGACATTAGTATCATTATGTAAACGTGTAATTTCCGCTACCTTAGGATCATAAACCAGAGCACAACGAATCCCTTTTACTTTATTCGCAACAATACTTGCCCCAATTCCTGTTCCACAAAGAACAATCCCAAAATCGTTTGATCGATCCGCAACTGAACAACAAGCAGGATATACCGTATCAGGATAATCCATGCTTTCTAATCCATGCGTACCAAAATCTTCAACCTGGTGTCCCTTTTTTAATAAGTGTTGCTTAATCGCTTCCTTATGTTCAAACGCCCCATGATCACACGCTAATGCAATTTTCATTGATTGTCTCCTCTAATACACTGAATGAAGCTATTACGCTTCATTATTTTTACCAGTGAACTATCTATGATATTTTAGCACAACCCAAGCATTCTATCGATATCCTCTTGTATATTTTAACTAATATTCACAAAATAATTTCTACCTAAATATTCATTATTAATAAATTTCATTTCTATCTTTTTTAACAATTTACTTCTTAATACTACTTGTCTACTCAACCAAATAATCTCTTTTTCCATTAACTCAAAATTAATTCGAATAACTTCATCACTCAACTCAATTCGATTGTAATAAACCGACATTTCAGTATTTAGTGGTAATTGCTTAATTAGATTCTTTACTTTATCCCTACGAGGTGTATAGATTAATAAAATTAAAAAAAGAATACCAATTCTTAAAGAAAATAGTGTAAGTGAATTATTAAAAAATAAGAGTAAACCATAAATCAGACTGTACGTTATACACATACGATTGATAAATCCAACACGATTATATTCTTTTAGTAAAATTAAATAAAACAAAAATATAAAAATACTATCGAACCATTCTAAATTCAACAAACAACTAAAACCAATTAATATTAATGGAGTATACTCTAATAAAAATAACTTTATTTTCATTGTTTAATCGTATTAAAAAATCATCCACTTTACAACCATATGTTGTATATAGATATGTTACGCCACTATATTGTATATCAATCACTTTTACAACCTAAGGGCGTATAATTGTCAACAAATGAAGAATGTTGAAATAGGAAATTATCTTAAATCCCATCGTATCCGTCGTAACTTAAGCCAAGCTCAAGTTGCGAAGGCTTTAAACTATAGCCAACAAACAATCGCTAAGTGGGAGAATTCAATATCGACTCCTGACCCTACAAATCTATGTAAACTAGCCGATTTGTATCAAGTTAGCTTAGATGAATTACTTAGACATACGATTGTAAAGGAAACGAGTGCACCTTATTACACAAAAAAAGATGTTGTGGAGGAATGGATTAATTCAATTGGATTCAAAACTTCGTTTGACATCCATGAATTAAACAAATCACAAACTCAACATCTTATAAGCTTAATTATTAATCAAATAAGTTTATTTAAAGATAATATTACTTACAACGATTCCGAACAATAAGCATTCTATCTTTTCCTTGCATATCTTTTAATACAGAAATATCCGCATCTGGAAAATAGCTACGAGCTAAATCACTTAATGTCTTACCTTGATTCCATCCCATTTCAAAGGCTAAGATATTTTTTTCATTAACAACATATTTCGCATTTGATAATACACTACGATAAAACTTAAGACCATCTTCTCCACCAAACAAAGCTAAATGTGGTTCGTATGCTTTAACGCTATTTTCAACATCTTCACCACTTGGAATATAAGGTGGATTACACACAATTACATCCGCTTTTATTGAATGATCAATAAAGGGTTGTAACATATCTCCTAAATAAAAATCGATATGCACTTTAATATTATCCGCATTTCGTTGCGCTTGTTTCAGTGCATCTTCGCTTATATCACTCGCAAACATATGAATATTTGGGCATTCTGCCTTCAAAGCACATGCGATTGCGCCACTACCAGTCCCAACATCCAATACATGAATCGGTTGATCCCCAAAATGTTCATCGATTTCTTGGATCACATTTAAAACAAGTTCTTCCGTTTCGAAACGTGGGATTAATACATCTGAATTGACTTCAATTGGATAACCGTAAAAATATTGAACACCCATCGCATACGCTAATGGCATATCTAAACATAATTTATCCATAATAGAATTAAACTTTTCTAAGGTAATATCATCTAAATCAGAATTCATCTCAAGATAAAGATTTCGCCCTTGTTCGAGTAACAATTCATTCATTACATATTTAGCATAGCTTTCAGGAATATCGTTCTTAACTAAACGTTCTTCCGCAGCCTTAATAATTTTTAAGATCACGAATGACTTCCTGCTAATTTCTGACGTTGTTCCTCTAGTAATAGAGCTTCCACAACATCCCCTAATTTACCTTCCACAATTCGATCTAATTGTTGGAGTGTTAAACCAATTCGATGATCCGTCACACGGTTTTGTGGATAGTTATAGGTACGAATTTTTTCAGAACGATCTCCTGTCCCAATCTTATCACGGCGTACTGCACCTTTTTCAGCTTCAGCTCTCTCTTGCATAACTTCGAAAACACGTGCACGAATGAGACGCATCGCAGTTGCACGGTTGTCATGTTGAGAACGTCCATCCTGACAGTTTACGGATATACCCGTTGGCGTATGAGTAATACGAACTGCTGAGTCTGTTTTATTAACGTGTTGTCCACCCGCACCACTCGCACGATGTGTTTCGATAACTAAATCAGCTGGATTGATATCAATTTCTTCTTCTTCAATATCTGGCATAACTAAAACAGTCGCAGTTGATGTATGTATACGACCTTGAGTTTCAGTCTTTGGTACACGTTGAACACGATGAGAACCCGATTCAAACTTGAGATGTTTAAATGGTTCATTCCCTTTCACAAAGAATGAAATAAGTGTATATCCACCAGCCTCTGCTTCAGATGCTTCCATGATTTCTATTTTCCATCCCATAAGTTCCGCATAACGGCTATACATACGGAATAAATCACCCGCAAAGATATTTCCTTCATCTCCACCTGCTGCACCACGAATTTCTACAATCGCATTGTGATCATCATTTGGATCCTTAGGAATCAATAATACTTCTAACTTCTCAAGTAATGCATCCTTTTGGGGATTTAATTCTTCTAGCTCTGCTTCAGCAAGTTCTTTAAGTTCAATATCCTTTTCCTTAAGCATACTTTCTGCTTCTTTTATATGTTGGATAATCGTTTTTAACTCATTATACGCTTCCACAACTTGTCTTAAAGAAGCTTGTTCCTTCGCAAGCTTTGCATACTCTCTTGAATTACCTAATACCTCAGGTTTCATCAAGATCTCTTCTAATTCAGTATAACGCTCATGCATACTCTCTAAGCGTTTAATCATTACATCATAACTTTCCATTCTTACCTCACAATAAAGTAACCTAAATGGTTACTAATTATTAATCTCTAATTTCTGGTTTCCCTACTACTTCATGACAATGACGACAACGAGCTTCATACGCTTCTGCAGCTCCTACCATAATAATTGGATCGGTATATTGAGCTGGTCTACCATTAACTAAACGTTGTGTACGTGTCGCTGGTGCTCCACATTTCATACAAACCGCTGTTAACTTTGTCACAAACTCTGCATCTGTAATAAGTCGTGGCATAACACCAAATGGTTCTGCTCTAAAATCTGTATCTAGACCAGCACACATAACACGTTTGCCCTTCTTCGCTAAGTAGTCACACACCAATAATACATCTTCATCAAAGAATTGTATTTCGTCAATCGCTATGACATCTGTATCATCCTTCACAAAATCTAAAATTGAACGTGCATCAGGCACAACAATACTCTCAACAGAACTACCTGCATGTGACACAACTTTTGTATTACTATAACGATTATCGATGGCTGGTTTAAAAACCAACACATTCTTTTTCGCAAATTCCAACGTCTTAATACGTCGAATTAATTCTTCCGTTTTCCCCGCAAACATACAACCTGAAATAACCTCGATATAACCTGGACGATACATTTGATACATCATATTATTAACCCCTCATGTTCAAACTTATTTTAACATACTAACAAAATAAAAGAGAACGATTGTTCCCTTATTTATTACCGTATTTACGATTAAACTTTTCAATTCGTCCTTGTGCTTGCGCGAAGCGTTGACGTCCTGTGTAGAAAGGATGGCAATTTGAGCAAGTATCAACTTTAATTTCTTTTAAAACTGAACCAGATTCAAATTCATTTCCGCAAGATGTGCAATGTACAACAACTTTATTGTAGTTTGGATGAATTCCGCTTTTCATAACATTTTCTCCTTCCGCCTTGAATTTCCTATCAATTCAAAGTAAGTGCGTGTTTAATATATCATAGTTCATATTAACTTGCAAGAATGATTTTCTTCACAAATACACCTTATTCTTTAACGCGATACCAATAGATTAAATTACCAATTACCCATACAAACAAAAGAATATACCGACTAATAAACTGATTTATTAAGTCTTGAATCATATACCCTGACTGAACCCATAGAATATACAGATAAACTAGGATTAACCCATTCAATCCAATATAGAAATCTTTACGTTTCATAATACACCCCCATGTATTATCTTATCAAAAAAGGTATTCATTTTGAATACCTCTACCAATCGAATGACGTTAGTGTGAACCCGAATGTTTAAACAACTTCGATTGGTTACCCCACAGTAATTAACATAACATTTTTACAGAATAAATAAATATTTACTGAATTAATTTATCAATAATTAATCATTTTAACACTATTCTACCGTTTCTCTCCAGATTTTTGCGCCAAGTGCACTCAACTTGCCATCCAAATTCTCATATCCACGATCAATATGATACACATCATGAATTTCAGTTACACCTTCTGCCATTAATCCAGCCACAACTAAACTTGCGCCACATCTTAAATCTGTCGCAGTCACTCGATCTCCATACAATCTTGATGGACCATGAATAATCGCTGAACCTGGAATTAGATTTATATTTGCGCCCATACGTTGAAGTTCAATACAGTGTTTGAATCTCTCAATATAAATCGTTTCTTTAACCGTTGATTCACCATTTGCACGTGTTAGAAGTGGTGTGAGAGGTTGTTGGAGGTCGGTAGGAAATCCTGGATAAGGAAGTGTTTGAATATCCACATCCTTGAGATGATTTGTCCCTCTAACCGTAACTTTATCAATCTCAATATCCATTGGAACACCCATCTCTTCTAACTTAGATAATAAAGCTTCCAAGTGATGAGGAATAACATTCTCAATGACGACTTCTTCTGCCGCCGCTGCCGCAATCACAATCATTGTGCCTGCTTCTATTCGATCAGGAATAATTTCATGGGTACATCCCACTAAATCTTCTACTCCATCAATCGTAATAATATTAGTACCGGCTCCACGTATCTGAGCCCCCATTTTATTCAACATGGTTGCGACATCAATGATTTCAGGTTCTTTTGCCGCATTCTCAATCGATGTACGACCTTTCGCAAAGACAGCCGCCATCATAATATTAATCGTTGCCCCTACAGAAGGAATATCTAAATAAATTTTAGCCCCAACCAATTCTTTCGCAAATATCTTATAACTACCTTGTGAATACTCAATTTCCGCACCTAATGCCTCAAAGCCTTTTAGATGTAAATCAATAGGTCTTGGCCCAAGATAACATCCTCCTGGCATTTTCATATTAACTTGTTTATAACGGCCTAATAGAGCACCCATAAAGTAATAAGATGCACGTAATTTTTGTACAACCGGATGATCCAAAGATATATTAATCATTTCACTTGGGTCAATCTCTAAATGTTCATTGGTGTGTTGTGTAACTTTAACATTTAGTGTTCCTAATAATTGACTTAAATGTCCAACATCAGAAATGTTTGGAACTCCATAAATATTAACTTTGCCTCTGGTCGCTAAAATACTTGCAGGAATAAGCGCAACAGTCGCATTTTTTGCGCCACTGATTCTTACACTGCCTTTTAGTTTATGACCGCCTTCTATTTTTAGTACTTCTTCCATATTTTCAATCTCCACCGTTATTTTATCACAGTCTAAGTGTGATTTATAGTAACACAAAAACAGGCAGAGCCTGTTCTATTTTTGTGAATATTCTAATGCTGCATTAACAAATCCTGCAAATAATGGATGCGCACGATTTGGACGAGACTTAAATTCTGGATGGAACTGACATCCAACAAACCAAGGATGATCCTTTAACTCTGTGATTTCTACAAGATAATCGTCTGGACTTAATCCACTGAATATAGCACCATGTTGTTCCATGACTTCACGATAAACATTATTGACTTCATAACGATGACGATGTCTTTCAAGGATCGTCTCTTCTTTATACACTGATTTAGTCTTCGTATTATCTTTAATCTTGCATGGCCAATTGCCTAAACGTAATGTTCCTCCCAAATTCACAACACCATTTTGATCCGGCATTAAGTGAATCACTGGATGTTTAGAGGATTCGTCCCACTCAACAGAGTTTGCGCCTTCTAAACCACACACATTACGTGCAAATTCGATAACCGCAATTTGCATTCCTAAACAAATACCAAAATATGGAATTTTGTTAACACGTGCATATTGAGCAGCCATAATCTTACCTTCAATACCGCGTCCACCAAATCCACCAGGCACAAGAATTCCATCGAGTCCACCTAATTCAGATTCTAGGTTTTCTTTCGTTAAGAATTCTGAATTAACCCAACGAATATCAATTTTTGCGCCAATTGGATACCCTGCATGCTTAAGTGATTCACTTACAGATAGATAGGCATCATGTAACTGAACATACTTCCCAACGATCGCAATCTTAACAGTATGTTTAAGATTATTCGCATTATCAATCATCTTTTCCCATTCAGACATATCTGCACGAGGTGCATGAATGTTGAGTTTATGTAATACATAATCATCAAGACCTTGTTTTTGGAAACTTAAAGGAACTTCATAAATATTATTCACATTAACAGATTCAATTATCGCATTCTCACGAACATCACAGAACATCGCAATCTTCTTACGAATATCATCTGTGATACGTTCTTCACAACGAGTCACAATAATATTTGGTTTAATCCCCAAAGACATTAATTCTTTATAACTATGTTGTGTTGGTTTAGTCTTTAATTCACCACTACCAGGTACTTTTGGCACAAGCACTGTATGAATAAAAACAACTCCATCACGATCATTCTCTGAATGAACTTGACGTGCAGCCTCTAAAAACGGTAGGGACTCAATATCCCCAACAGTTCCACCAATTTCAGTAATAACAACATCTGCTCCAGATTCTTCCGCAGCCGCATAAACTTTAGCACGAATCTCATCTGTAATATGAGGAATAACTTGAACAGTAGCGCCTAAATAATCCCCACGTCTTTCTTTGGTTAAAACACTCATATATAAACGACCTGATGTGATGTTTGCTGTTTGTGTTAACTCTTCATCAATAAAACGTTCATAATGTCCTAAGTCTAAATCAGTTTCTGCTCCATCTTTAGTAACAAAAACTTCTCCATGTTGATAAGGAGACATGGTGCCTGGATCGACGTTAATATACGGATCAAATTTTTGTAAGAAGACTTTTAAACCTCTATTTTTTAATAAACGACCTAAAGAAGTCGCGACGATACCTTTACCAATACCGCTAACTACTCCACCTGTAACAAATATATATTTAGCCATGCACTCATCTCCCTTCTTGCTAAAAAAATAAAAATGCCTCCAAAACTCGGAGGCATTTGCCCTTTAATATTCTACCAAAGTGTCTCTTCAAATTCAATGCATTTTGACATATCACATAATATTCCATGACAATGTACTATTTAACTCTGGTTTACTTAAACTCACTTAATTAAGTTTATTAATCAGGTAAACATAAGCCTATCATTGATTTCTATAAAATTTGACTGAAATCAAACCACTTAAAATCAAATCGTTTTGTTAGATAGATTGTAGACGCTATCCCCATTACGAGTGGACTTATAAGATAGGATAGCGTTTCTACGATAATTTCCGAACTAATACCAAAATCCAAATAAAACGGAATTAATGATACTATCGGAATTATGACAGCAAGTATAAGACGATAGATCATAACCTTAGAGAACCCTATTTTATTATCCATAAATCGAGTATAGAGTGTAAAACCTAATAAAACATAATTTAATATAAAATTTAAAACATTAAACTGTGTCGAATAATAAGACAAATATAACTCTAAACTTGAATCATAATAATTTATAAAATCGTTATACGATGATAATGTCAAAAATAACAAGAAAATCGTACTAAATATTGGTAAAACATTGTACATAAATTTAAAATACTTTAGTGGTAAACCATTCCCAAACATTTCATTCTTGTTATATTCAAGTACTTCTCCACATATACCACAATAACGAGCATTTAAATCCCATTCTGCACCACACTTATGACATATTCTTTTCGACATATTTTGTTCCATATTAACCCCACAACATTTAGTATACCAATATCATTTATTTTAACCAATAAAAAATCCTTGGAAAACCAAGGATTTATTCTTATTCTTCTTCTTCATCAGGACGAATTGCTTCTTCATCCTCGACATTTAGGTATTCTTCAACTTCATCATCACTTAGATACTCATCTTCGCCTAAAATTGCGCTTGTATCAACATGTGTTTCATTATACGTACGACGTGAACGTAAATCCCACATATTATCCGCAAGTGGCGCAAAACGAACATC
>JAJZTY010000020.1 GCA_021847325.1 Bacillota bacterium | reverse complement strand
AAAAGGCGATTTAATCGCCTTTTACTGTTTTTACAAGTTGTTTAACTAAGTTGATATCAACACACTCATAATGTGAATCATAATCACCATAGGCGTACGAGACATATTCATTATGGGTAGAAGGATCAATTACCCAAGTTTTACATGATGAATGAATTTGGTTAATTCCGGTCTCATCGATTAGTTGATTCGCATTGCTTGAATTGACTTTACCGCCCATTAAGAATTCGATTTGATGACCATATTTTGATTCTAATTCTTTCAAATTATTAATTCCTTCTAATGCGGTAGATCTAAAACCACTAGTTAAAATACGATCAACTTTTAGATTGATTAGTGTCTCAATGCTTACAATTGGATTATCTACACAATCTATGGCACGATGAAAAACGAACTCTTTATTATATTTATGACAGATATCTATAATTTTCTTGTTAGTAGGAATATCAATACTTCTATCTTGATTTAGTGCCCCAAACGCAATGCCATCTGCACCATGTTTAAGTAAGAGTTCCGCATCCATACACATGACTTCAATATCCTCTTCGCTATAAGTAAACCCAGCACCTCTAGTACGGACCATACAGATAATAGGGATTTGAACTCTTTCTTTGAGATAAATTAAACTTGCGAGTGAAGGGGTTAGACCACCTAGATAAAGTGCGCTATTAAACTCAACACGATCGGCACCACCCTTTTCCGCATTTATGACATCTTCTACACTACCGCAACAGACTTCAATTATCTTTTTCATAAGTTGTCCTCTCTTTTAGTATAGTTCATAATTAGTTTTATTCTATCATTTGAAATGTTTATGTTAATTAATACAAAAGATTGGTTAAAAAGAAAAAATCCCTTGCGGGATTTTATGCTTTAATCTCAAATACTTTAACTTCACCTTTCTTAAACCAAATACGTACATTTGATGTGGAATCGATGACAACATCTGTTTCACTTACTTCATTTTCTGAAGAGAATATTTGTTTAAGAATGGTTCCTTCACGATTGAATTCATCTGGGATATTATCTAATTTAACCCAGTGTTCTTTATCATTATATACATCGGTATTTGTAATAACTAATGTGATTTTACTTCTACCTTTATATCCAAATCCAGCAGCTGTATCCCAAGGAGCACTGAATCCAAGTGGATAAACTTTATCAGGATTTAACATACTATCCATGAGTGAATTACGAATCTTGCTTGCTTTTTCAATGACTTCAATCATTTCCCAACGTCTAGGGTGTAAATAATGCAAATTGTATCGATCAAATAAGGCGAGTTTACCAAAGTATGGATCATCTTTAGGTAGTGCTTCTGCTTCATTTGGTTTACAATCCAAGCCTGTATTCATTGGTTGAAGTTCGAAGAATTCTTGACCAGAATTTAGGAAGGGGATTGCGTTTGGAATAAAGTGATTAAACACGGTTAACATCTTCGCAAGAACTTCTTTACCTGGTCTTGCAGCTAATCGAGGTGTATCATGAGTTTCTCCACATGCGAATAACGGTGAAGGAAGATTCATAGCACTATACGCAAACGCATTAAACATACCTTCTTGGACTCTTGGTTCTTTAATAAATCCATCACCAATGATCATGTTATAACCTTTATCGATGGATGCTTGTGCATTTTCAATGTCCAACTCTTCTGCGATAAAACAGAAATTTGGATCAATTGCCTTCGCTTTAGAAATAATCATATTAATGAGTTCAACAGGTAATGCATGACCCATATCAATACGAGCCCCATCAATTCCAAACTCAGTTTGATAGAATGGAATAATACCACTTAACATATCCCATAATGGCATATTTGGTTTAGCACCAGGATTTAAACTACACTTAGCCACATCAAACAAGATGTATGGTTCAAATGTTCCTAACTCATTTAAGAATGGTTGAGAGTTAATTGGATGATCTAAATACATTCTAAAGAAAGTCACATCACTCCAAGCTGGTTGAGGATCATTAATATGATCAGAGAAAGCTGGGGCAACTGTCATTCCAAAGTGTTCTTGGACCAAATCAAGGATTTCTTTCTTATTGGATTTTGATTTATATTCCTTTACAAGAACTTTCCATTTATCCTTATCGATTTCTTTTGGATTCTTTCTAAACTTATGTAAATGTTCTTCAACACTTGGTGAAGAGAATAGTTCTTTAAAATATTCCTTCTTTGCAGGAAGAGTCGTTTTTAATCCTTCTACCATTGGAGGACGATAATCGACTAAATCCTTATGATCAATCCAATAGAACCAATCTGGATGATCAATGATTAGATCGGAGTTTACTGAATTGGTACGAGGGATAATATCAATAATAACCTTCATATCAAGCGCATGAGCAGCCTCAACAAATGCCTTAAACTCATCATTCACATTGGTCAAATCGCCTGTCATTGGATCTTTTAATCCTTCATCCAATGCATAGAAATTAGATACTCCATAAGGTGAACCTAACTCGCCTTTTTTGTCTTTAAGTGAGTATTTCGCAATCGGTAACATATATAAAACATCAATGCCCAATCGTTTTAATAATGGTAAATAGGCTAATGTCTTTAGAAATGTACCTGTATCTTTTAAATGATATAGATTAGAATCTTCTAATCTTCCTGTACGATCATGGTCATAACTACCTGTGGTTCGTACCATCATGGAATAAACACTACTTTTCTTAATCCAATCTCCATTGAGTAGACTCTTTTCAACAGGATGATCAAGGTAATAACTCTTTAAATCGTTTTGTTCTTTCTTTAAGAATACTTCTTCAATTAAATCTTGATAAAAACGATATGGATTTACTAATACATGTCCGTCATGTACTTTAATTTGTTGTCCCTTATAATCAAATGACAACCAAGTATCCGGTATCGCATAATTAAACAATTCGTGTTGATTCTTAGATTGTTTTTCTAACGCCTCAACTAGTTTTTTTAGATTAGTACTCATATAAATCCTCCATTTTCATTTTAGCATAAACCATAATGTAATGGCTTACATTCACAAACAGGGGTCAATGAAATCGATTTCATTTTAAGCGTTTCTCATACGCTAATCGCTTATTACCATCTCTTAGGAATATTGTGCCGCAAAGTTCAAATCCATTTGAGATTAACATATTACGCATGACTAAGTTATCTTCATGGGTATCTATTTTAATACTAAATATAGTTTGTTCTATACATTGCGAAGAAATCATATTCAATATTTCTCTTGAGTATCCTTTGCCTTTAATGCTTTGATCAAACGCAATTCGATGAACAACCGCATATTTTTCATTTGTTAACCAAGCACCATCATAAATTGTGTTATACGTATCCTCGTTTCTAAATGATAAGACATATGTCCCAACAATCTTTTCATCCATTTCAATAACATAACTCTCATTTAATCGAATATCATTTTCAATGACTTGATTATTTGGATAATTATTTTGCCATTGATCGATTCCTGATGATTTGAAATAGTCTTGTGCTTGTTTAATGATCGTCATAATGACTTCAATATCTTGGTTATTTGAATGTCTAATTTTCATAGGGTCCTCCCTAATTTGAATCATTATATCAAGATTGAGGATTAAAGAAAAAGACTATTGAGTCTTTTCCTGAATATATTTGATTAAGTCATTAGAATTAAGAGGTTTACTCAAAAGATAACCCTGAATATAATCACACTTTAGTTTCTCAAGTAACTTAAGTTGAGCTTCATTCTCTACACCTTCCGCTACGAGTTTGAGTTGTAAGGTATGACCTAAAGATACAATTGATTCAGCAAGACTAAGATTCTTATCAGAATCTTGTATTGCGTTAATAAATGATTTATCAATTTTAAGATTATCAAGAGGAAGATCTTTAAGATAACTTAATGAAGAATATCCTGTCCCAAAGTCGTCTATGGATATTTTAATACCAAAGTTTTGAAGTTGATGTAAACGGGTAATCGCAAGATCAAGATCATTTAAGAAGACAGATTCAGTAATTTCAAACTCAATGCAAGTTGGATTTAGCCCTACTTTGGATAGTATTTGGGTAATTGTATCGATGAAATCATCTTGGATAATATGGATTGATGAAATATTGATGGATATAGAGTAATTTGAATTAAATCTTTCATTAATATCTTTAATAAAAGTAAACGATTCTTCTAAAATCCAATGTGTTAAAGGAATTATTAGACGACTCTCTTCTGCGGCTGGGATAAAGATAGATGGAGCTTGTAGTCCTTTAATTGGATGAATCCAACGAACAAGAGCTTCAAATCCTTTTATCTTATGGGTATCTAACTCTATTATAGGTTGGTAATAAAGGACAAATTCTCTATTATCGATAGCGAGTCTTAGACTTTTATGAAGTTCAGTACGTTCTATGAATTCATGTCCCATTTTTTCTTCAAACACAACCATTTCATTTTTTGAACGTTTTGCCTGCATCATTGCGATATCTAGGTTACGCATCAATTCATCGAAATTACAACCATGTTCAGGATATAGGATTACTCCTATTCCACCATTTAGACGTATTTCGTTATCACTTGCGAAAATAGGTTTTCTTAGTTCATTGATAACTTCTTTTGCCTTTTGTTTAAATATCTCACGATTAATAGGTCGACCAACAAAAACAAATTCTTCTCCATTTACATTGTATAACTTACCTTCAGGAGGAACTATTTTCTTAAATCGTTCTGAAATTTCTTTAAGTACAATATCACCAATTGCGTGACCAAACGCATCATTTATTTCATTGAAATGATCAATATCAACTGACATCATAACCGCTTTTGTATGCGATTCTTTGATCATTTCAGAGATATCATGTCGAAGTTGATTTCGATTGGGTAAACCAGTCACCATATTAATATAAGCCAATGTTCGTATTTCAATATACTTTTCTTGAAGTTCTTTATTCGTTTCTTCAAGTTGATATACCTTTAAACTTAATTTAGATTTTAAACGTTTTATGATCTCTGCCAGAACTATGATGATTATTAGAATTCCAAATGCAGATATTAAACCAAATGCCCAACGTTCACGATCAAGTTCTTCGTAATAAACATTACTATGTTCATAGAAATAACTTTGATAGATGGATTCAAACGTGCCATTTGCTTGTAATTCATCGATACGATTATTCATGAAATCAACTAAATTGGGACGGTCTTTACTTACTGCATAAGCGTGTTCACGTGGGTAAAGGTTGGATACATTATCAATAATCATTCCACTTAAGTTTTGCTTAATTAAGATATTACGAATTAAATAGGAATTTTCAAATATGACATCAATCTTCTTATTTTGTAAATCAAGAATCGCATCATGAATATTTGAGTAAGCGAAATAATCAATCTGAAGTTCATCCCTTAGAATACTTTCTGTATAATATCCTTTTCCCACTCCAACTTTTAAGTTATTTAAGTCATCTACAAAAATTGAGCCAAAATCATGAAGTGTAAAAAGAGAAACATAAGAATTGAATAACGTATGTGTATAAAAGACATCCTTTTTTCTCTCATCAGTAACACCGATAACACCTGCTAGATCAATCTCACGATTGACGATTCTTTGGTAAACTTTATCCCAAGTATCTGTTGAGTAATCGAGTTTGTATTGGTAAGAAGGGAAAATAATGTTAGTTAGTGCGAAATCAAATCCAATTAAGTCACCTTCATTCGCAAAAGAAAAAGGAGGATAGTTTTAATCGACTTGGTAAATGATTGTCTCTGGTTCAGAGTACACTGAACTTGAATTAGTCGTATCTTCAAATGGATTAAATTGGGTAAAATAGATAACTAAACTTAGTATTAACAAAACAATCAAACTTAAAATGATTTTGACGTTTGATTGTCGTTCAAATTTATTTTGTATGTTTTTTAAACTGAATTTCATTGAACTCCTACATTATATTGGTTGTATGGAGTTAATAAGTATTAAGTGGGTTCTTAAGTGAATTATAAGACATTATTTGAACTTATACAAATCATCATTTTTATAATCAAATAACAACCGATATTGTTTGAGTTTAAGGGGGGGATTTGGTACACTTATATGGATGAAAAAACCAGTGATTATTATAAGCTTTATTGTATTCCTACTCGTGTCATTTTTATATGTTTTTGCGAGTAATAAAGGCTTTAGGGCCTGTGATTTAGAGTTGGATAAAGTTTGTTTCGATAAAGAACTAGAACAATATCAAATCGAAGAAAATGCGGTTCTAACCATAGAAGTAAATAGTATTGAATATGGAGAAGCGATTAAGCAACTTTGGAATCAAGTTCATCCTAATCAAAATTCAATTAATTATGTTCTCATTGATGAGACAAATACAGCTGATTTAATGTTTGGGACTGCGAATGAATTAGCACTTAAATATGATTCACTAATGATTATGGAAGAGAATATTCAGAATCGTAGAAGTGATATTTCTCAAGAATTAAATATAAATGGACTTAAATTCTTGCCTTTAATTGGAGAAGGATTTGCGTTTATAACGAATAAAACAGAATTAGAGAGATTAGTTGGTTCATGGGAAGATTCAAACAATAATAATCTACACGATTCGTTTGAAAGTATTGAATCTATAGTGAATGCACAAGCTAATTGGGAAACAGATAGTCGTGCATTGGTTATCAGCTTAAGTGAACCGTTCACACTATATCCTTATATTACTTCTTCAGGATGGAGATTATTTGAAGAGCTAGATAGTTATTCTCCTGGGTTTGAAAAAGAATCTTTCCTTGATTCTTTGAAATTTATCGAATTATTATCAAGTGTTAATTGGAATAAAAGTGAGGGTAATTTAGCTGAGACCTATACTTGGGATTATCCTGATGCTTTATATAACGATGATTTTATTTTTAGTCAGGTATCAACTTGGATGTTTTATGATGAAATGGATTCAGTTCATGAAAGTGAATGGGTTATATCTTCCTTTCCAAAAGCATATGAAACAAGTGAAGAATCATTACATTCTCTATTAACAAGTGTATCTGGGTATGCGTTGAATATGAATACGTTGTATCCAAGTGCAGCGCATGAGTTATTAAGGTTAATCTATTCCATTGAAGGATTACAAGTGAAGATTAATACGGATAGAGATATACTAATAAGTGATAGAGAAACACTTGATCAATTAGTGTTTAATTCAGAGAAACATAAACAGTTCTCGTATGCGTTTTTAGAGGCTCAAAGTGAACCACTGATTGCGATGGAAGAGTTTCCTTCTGAATTAGCAACTCAAGTATTCTATGAGATTGATTTTGAGAATACAATTCAAAAATTATGGAATAAAGAAATAAGTATTCAGGAAGCACAAATTGAGATAGCGCTTAAATCAGATGAATGGATTATGCGTCATTCAAAAATGTTTGAGGGTAAATTAAAAAATGAGTAAGAATGAAAAATTATTAGTAATAGTCAATGCGACATATTTTATAGCGGCAACCATGTCCGCTGTTTTTGTTAATGTATATTTATATGCGTTTACAGGTTCTATTTATTCTATGACAATGTATGCGATGGTTCGTTTTACGATGATTCCATTAGGATTTTATGTTGGTGGTTTATTGAGTCGTAAGATGTCTTTGTCGACTGTTTTATCGATTGGATTATTAATTATTATTAGTGCATTTGCGTTTTTATTAGGGTTTAATCACTTGTTTTATGATAATTATTATTTGATTTTCTTAGTTGGATTGGTTTTAGGATCAGGAGAAGGATTGTATTGGTTCTCTATTAATAGTCTAAACTTACAATCTTCCTCAAAAGAAACAAGAGCTACATTTATTTCTACAATGGCAATCTTTAACTCGGCTTCAACGGTAGTCGCGCCTTTTGTGGCGACGATGATTGTTCGATTCTCTGATACGGATGCGGTAGGGTATATTCGTATTTTCCAGATTGTTATTGTATTACAGATTATTGCGGCTTTAATTTCTCGTAAAGTGGAAAATATTTATGTGAATAAACCATATACTATTATTGATAAATTCAATCTTAAACATGATTTACAATGGCGTTATGTCATGGTAAGTCATTTCTTATTTGGTGTTAGAGATAGTTTATTGATTGTTCTTACAAGTATCTTAATTTATAAAGCGACTGGTGGTAGTGGTAGTTTATATGGAGATCTATTAACTGGTTTTGCCTTATTAAATTTAGTTGCGAACTTTGCGGCAAGACGTTTAATCAAACGTAATAATCGTCTTATGATGTATTTGTTTGGATCTATTTTATTGTTTACAAGCACCATGGTTCTTGTATTGGTTCCTAATATTTATGGAGCGATCTATTTTGGTTTAGTGAATGCGCTAGGGAATCCATTCATGGTGAATACATTTAACATCATCATGATGAATGCTTTACAGGATTATATAGAAGAAGAGAATATCTTTGGTCGCATTATTACAAAAGAGTTCACATTAAATGGTGGACGATTTATTGGTATGGCAAGTATATTAGGATTTGCGATGTTTATTCCTGAACCTCTATCATTAATTGTGTCTGTCACTTTCTGTTCAAGCTTTGCGATAATATTAGTTGTGTATGCGTTTAATTATCATAAGAAGAGAGAACTCGTTAAGAGAGGTTAATATGAGTTGGGAAGACTTTCTAAAGAATGAATTTAAAGAAGACTATTTTATTCAACTTTCTCAATTTCTTAAGGAAGCTTATTCAACACGTACTATTTATCCAAAACGTGAAGATGTATTTAATGCGTTTGCTTATACAAAATATGAAGATGTAAAGGTTGTGATACTTGGGCAAGATCCTTATCATCAACCCAATCAAGCTCATGGATTATGTTTTTCAGTGAATCCTGAATGTGCTTTACCACCTAGTTTAAAGAATATATTTAAAGAAATGTGTGATGATTTAGCTTGTCCTATGCCTAAGAACGGTAGTTTAGTTCATTGGGCTAAACAAGGGGTATTATTACTCAATAGTATTTTAACCGTAGAAGAGAGTAAGCCATTAGCTCATCAAGGATTAGGTTGGGAGACTTTCTGTGATCATGTATTAGAAGAATGTAATCAATCTACACAACCTATCGTTTTTATCCTTTGGGGTAAACAAGCTCAAGCCAAGGAGAAACTTATCACAAATCCTATTCATCTAGTGATTAAATCGGTTCATCCTTCACCTTTATCTGCTTATCAAGGATTTTTTGGTTCAAAACCTTTCTCAAAAACAAATGATTTTTTAATTAAGAATGGACGGAGTCCGATTGATTGGAGTCAACATGTTTAATTCAACTCATGATTTTATAGAATACTGTACACATCGTATGAACAAAGGAAGATTCTCATTGGATCATTTTAAGTCTCTATTAGAACAGCTTGGTAATCCTCAACTTCAACTGAAAACTGTGCATATTGCGGGTACAAATGGTAAAGGGAGTACAACGGATTATCTAAGAAGTATCTTACAAACATCTGGATATAAGGTTGGGACTTTTACATCACCTCATTTAGAAGTTCATAATGATCGTATTCGTATTAATAATCAATTTATATCGGATGATGATTTATTAAGTTATGGGAATCGATTTTATGATTTAATCGAAAAGAATGAATTATCCATGTTTGAGATTGATACCTTAATTGCGATTTATTATTTCATTGAAAAAGAAGTGGATATCGCATTATTTGAAGTAGGATTAGGGGGCAGACTGGATGCGACGAATGTAATACGTCCTTTAGTATCACTCATCACAAGTATTGGGTATGATCATATGGATATTTTGGGTCATACACTTGAAGAAATTAGTTTTGAGAAGGCAGGAATTATAAAGGAACATGTTCCTTTGATTACGGCAGAAGATAAGGAGAATTGTTTGTTTGTGTTTAAATCAGTGTGTGAGGAAAGACATTCTGATTATTCTAGAATTCAACAAGCGTCCAATATTCAGACAGATCAAAACATTTCATTTAAGTATCGTGATTTAGATATTACATTGAATACACTTGCGTTCTATCAAATTAAGAATTCATCTTTAGCCATTGAATGTGCGTTTTATTTAAGGGAATGTGGTTATGAAATAAGTAATCAATCCATTGTAGATGGATTGAGAAACACACAGTGGAAAGGTCGTTTTGAAACGATTAGTACATCTCCACTCATCATCATAGATGGTGCACATAACATGCATGGAATTGATGCGTTAGTTGAAAGCACTCGTTTATGCAAGAAACCATTAATTATTGTGTTTTCAGCATTAAAAGATAAAGAGACAGAGAAGATGATTCATGCGTTAGTGGAGATTGCGGATGAGGTTATCGTCACAGAATTCGAATTCTATCGTGCTGCACCTCTTGAACTATTAAGCGCAAATAATCAAGTTACTGCTATACGTAAGCCGATAGATGCGATAGAATATGCGTTGAAAAAATCTTCAGAGGGAACATGTTTAATTACTGGATCACTTTATTTTATTAGTGACGTGAGACAAGTTCTATTACCACAGATATTAAGGAGGTAGTGTATGGTTTTATTTACTCAAATCCTTACAGGAAGTCTAATTCTACTTATTGGTTTTATGTCATTTAAATGGGATAAACCAGAGATTAAAATAAAAACAGTTGTGATTGTAAGTTTATTTGTCGCATTGAGTTTAGTTCTATCCCTATTCTCATGGATGATTCCTCTTTTTGGGTTTCCATCACTAAAGATTGGTTTATCTCAGATGCCAATTATGTTAGTTGGATTTATTTTTGGGCCATCTTGGGGATTTCTTGCGGGTTTAATTGAAGATATTTTAGAACTTCTAACGGGGACAATTACTTTTCCTTTTTTTGGATTTACATTGAATAAGATACTAATCGGTGTTATTCCTGGTTTAACATATCGATTTGTCAAAACGAATAATAGTTTTACAAAACAATTACCTAATATATTAATTAGTATTATTTCAATCTCTGCTTTATTTTATGTATTTTCTACACAGAGTATTTCATTGCCAGATGGGAATATTTCAGTCACATTGGAAATGCAATTAATTATCTCTGCATTTATACTTTTATTAGTAAGTACATTAGTCTTAGGATTAAGATATATTACTAAACAGAACGATAAAGCTTTTTTATTGAATTGGGTGATTGGTGTAATTTTAGTTGAAATGTTAGTTCAATTAACACTAACTCCATTATGGCTTGATATTATGTATGGTATTCCTTTTGTAGTGAGTGTCTCGGTACGGTTAGTGAAAGCAGTATTAATGATATTGTTAAATACTATTATTGGTCATGTATTATTGAGAATTATTGGACGTTTTATTCCACAATTGAATCGAAATTAAACAACGATAAATCGTTGTTTTTTGTTGGTACACTTACAATGTTCATACAAAATTCATAACACATAATTATTATTATTTGGCATGATTAAATTAGTCATTTTTATGCCAAGATTGACGGATTGAGAGTGCGAATGAGTTTAAAACAAGGTATAATGAACGTAGATACCTAGTACTAGGAGGATATTCATGCGAAAACATAATATGATCGCGATGATATTAGCAGGCGGACGTGGAACACGTCTTTTAGACTTGACTAATAAGGTCGCAAAACCGGCGGTTTATTTTGGGGGAAAATACCGTATTATTGACTTTCCCCTCAGTAATTGTGCAAATTCCAACATTTCAGTTATAGGGGTTTTAACACAATACGAATCAGTGTTATTGAATTCATATGTAGCTCAAGATCAAAGATGGGGATTAGATGCGAAGGATAGTGGTATTTATGTACTTCCTCCGCGTGAGAAGAGTGAAGGATTTGGCTTATACCGTGGGACTGCGGATGCGATTACACAGAATATTGATTTTGTGGATCAGTATGAACCAGATTATGTTTTGATTCTTTCAGGAGATCATATCTATAAGATGGATTATGATGCGATGTTAGAAGATCATAAACGGAATAAAGCGGATGTGACCATCGCAGTACTTGAAGTTCCTCTTAAAGAGGCTTCTCGTTTTGGGATTATGAATGCTCATGAAGATGGACGAATTTATGAGTTTGAAGAAAAGCCTAAACAACCTAAATCGAACTTAGCATCTATGGGTATTTATATTTTTAGTTGGCCATTATTAAAACAGGCCTTAATTGATGATTTATCGGTTGAAGATTCAAATCATGACTTCGGTAAAGACATTATTCCTGGTTTCTTAAATAGTGGTAAACGTTTATTTACACATCGTTTTAAAGGTTATTGGAAAGATGTTGGGACTATTGATAGTTTATGGGAAGCAAACATGGATTTGATTTATCATCGTGATGAGTTAAATTTAGCTGATCCAAGTTGGAAAATTTACACAGAAGATATTACTGTACCTCCTCAATATATGGGACCAAATGCGTCCATTGAAAATGCATATATCAATCAAGGATGTGTTGTGGATGGGACGGTAATTAATTCCGTTTTATTTACAGGAGTTAAGGTTGATAAGGGTGCTGTAGTAAAAGACAGTGTACTAATGCCTTTCTCACATATCAAGAGCAATGCGTTTGTTCAAAGAGTTATTGTGGCAGATGATGTTGTGGTTGAAGAAGGTTCTAAGGTTGGTAAAGAAAGTGGCGAAATAGATTTGATTTCGCAGAATTGTTAGGAGATCAATATGATTAACGTACTTGGGATTATAAATTACGATGATGCGTCTGTTCATGTGGCTGGGTTAGAGAACTATCGACCTATCCCATCTCTTTCATTTCTTGCTCGTTATCGTTTGATTGACTTTGCTTTATCGAATATGACAAATTCTGGGATTAAACGTATTCAAGTATATGTTAAACATAAACCACGTTCTATTATTGAACATTTAGGCAGTGGACGTCAGTATAATATCAATTCTAAACATGGTAAATTACGTATTTTAACAGGGGAAGATTCAATTCAATCTGAAGCGTATAATCATGATATTACCGCATTCTTACAAAATATGCGTTTCATTGAAGATGCGAATCAAGAGTATGTGATGATTATGCCGAGTCATATGATTTATACGGTTGATTTTAAAGGAGTATATAAACAACATCTTGAGACTAAAGCAGATGTGACTGTACTTTATAAGACAGTGAATAATGCGCATGAGTCTTTTATGGGTGTTGATACCTTAAAATTAGATGATAAAAAACAAGTTTTAGAAATAGAGAAGAATCGTGGAAAATATAAGAATCGTCATATCTCTTTAGCAGCTTATATGATGAGTCGTGAGTTATTTATTCATTTAATTCATTTAGCAGACAATATTTCTTCTTTGTATACTTTACGTGATGTTCTACAGGAACAAGCACCTTTACTTAAAATGATTGGATTTTCTGTCAAAGGTTATGTGGCTTGTATCAACTCATTGAAAGAGTACTTCAGAGTCAATATGGAGTTAACGGATTACAATATCGCAAAAGAGTTGTTTAGAGATGAATGGCCTATTCATACTCGTACAAGTGATTCTTGTCCTGCACAGTATACACCTACCGCAAGAGTGAATTGTTCGATTGTTGCGAATGGTTGTTTTATTGAAGGGACTGTAGTTGGATCGGTTATTGGCCGTGGTGTTGTGATTAAAAAGGGTGCTTTAGTTGAAAATTCTATCGTTTTAGAAGGGTCTGTCATTGGTGAAGACGTTCATTTGAAAAATGTAGTTGTGGATAAATCGGCTGTCGTTTCAAAAGTGAAAGAACTTGTCTCTGATGATTCTAAGATTCTTTATGTAAAAAGACAAGATAGGGTGTAATTATGAAAAAAATTCTGTTTGTCGCATCAGAAGGTTTACCATTTATTAAAACAGGAGGATTGGCTGATGTTATTGGGTCACTTCCGAAAGCATTAAAGGATGAAGGATTTGATGTGTCTGTTGTGATGCCTTTGTATCTAAAGACAGCTAAATCGGTTCATCATACTTTGAAGAAAGAAAAGACATTTAATGTAGAAGTAGGAATCATTCGTACGATTGCGACCATTTATTCAAAAGATGTGGACGGGATTACCTATTACTTAGTTGAACATGCGCCATACTTTGAAAGAGATGGGTATTATGGATATGGGGATGATGGAGAACGATTTGCGTTTTTCCAACATGCTGTATTAAGAATGATTGAAGAAAAAATTGTAATTCCTGATGTTATTCATAGCCATGATTGGCATGCTGGATTAATTTCATTGTTAGCTAAAACAACATATGCTAAGCGTATTAAAACGCCTTTAACGTTATTTACCATTCATAATCTATTATTCCAAGGTAATTTTCCAGCTTCAATTTTAGATAGTTGTGTTGGATTACCAATGTCCTATTATCATGAAGGTCAATTACGTTTTAAAGATGGTATTAGTTTTATGAAAGCAGGTATATTGTATTCTGATATTGTTACAACTGTTTCTAAGACCTATGCGAATGAGATATTAACACCTGAATTTGGTGAAAAGATGGAATATATATTGTCTTTAAGAAGAGATGATTTATTTGGAATTGTAAATGGTATTGATGTGGATTCTTGGGATCCAAAGACAGATACTCATTTAAGCTCAAATTATGATTTAAAAACGGTAACAAAAGGGAAGAAGGCAAATAAACTAGCGATTCAAAAAGAGTTAGGTTTGCGTGAAGACCCAGATGTCATGTTAGTATCTATGGTTTCAAGATTAACCGACCAAAAGGGTGTCAACTTATTACTACAAGCGATGGGTGATATTATGGGTTGGGAAATTCAATTAGTTGTACTTGGAACTGGGGATGCGCATATTGAGAATGATCTTAAAGCTATCGAATTTAGATATCCTCGAAGAGCTGTATTCTATTGTGGATACAACGAAGCTTTAGCGCATCGAATTTATGCAGGTTCTGATATATTGCTTATGCCGAGTGCCTTTGAGCCTTGCGGAATTTCACAACTTATCGCCATGCGTTATGGTACTTTACCACTCGTCCGTGAAACTGGTGGATTAAAGGATACAGTCATTCCGTATAATCAGTTTACGAAGGAAGGTACTGGTTTTACTTTCTATCCAATGAATGTCAATGATTTCAAACATGTGTTGTGGTTAGCGCTAGAAACGTTTACGTATCGTATGGATGATTTTAAGACTTTGCGTAAGTCTGCAATGACGAAAGATGTTTCTTGGCAGAAGTCCGCAAAAGAATACGCTGAGATTATAAATATGCGTTTAAAATAAAGAGGAGAAATCCTCTTTTTATTTTGTGAAATGACTCACATTTAAACGCTTTTGCGTTGATAGAAAGTGGTCTAAGTGCTATAATACTAGGGTATTCAAGGAGGAACACGTATGGCAAAAAAGACAGTCAAAGATTTGAATGTCAGTGGTAAAAGAGTCATTGTTAGAGTAGACTTTAACGTACCTATTAAAGATGGCGTTATTAAGGATGACAATCGTATTGTTCAAGCACTTCCAACCATTAACTATTTGGTAGATGAAGGTGCGAAAGTAATCTTATTGTCTCACTTAGGCAAGGTTGATCATAAGGATCCTGAGAAAACAGCATCCGATAAAAAGAAAAACAACATGGCGCCGGTTGCGGCTCGATTAGCAGAATTGGTTAAAGTCCCAGTTAAATTTGTGGATGAAACTCGTGGAGCTGAACTTGAAAAAGCTGTCAGTGAAATGAAGAATTCTGAAATCGTAGTATTACAAAATACGCGTTATGAAAAAGGTGAAAGTAAAAATGATCCTGAGTTGTCTAAATATTGGGCAAGTTTAGGGGATTTATTTGTGACGGATGCGTTTGGATCCGTTCATAGAGCACACTCCAGTACAGTTGGAATCGCAGAGATTCTTCCTAGCGCATTAGGCTTCTTGGTGGAAAAAGAAGTTACTATGTTGTCTAAAGCTGTACACAATCCAGAACGTCCATTTGTGGCAATCTTGGGTGGTGCTAAAGTTTCTGATAAGATTAATGTTATTGAAAATCTATTAAACACTGCAGATAAGGTTATTATCGGTGGTGGTATGGCTTATACATTCTTGAAGGCTCAAGGAAAAGAAATTGGTACATCTCTTTGTGAAGACGATAAGATTGAAATGGCTAAGGATTTCTTGTCCAAGGCTTCTGACAAATTAGTATTACCGGTTGATTTTAGAGTTGCGAAAGAATTCTCTGAAGAATGTGATAACTACATTGCGGATGAAAATAGTATTCCAAGTGACTACATGGGTCTAGATATTGGACCTAAATCCGTTGAATTATTTAAGAATGCATTACAAGGGGCTAAGACAGTTGTTTGGAATGGACCTATGGGTGTATTTGAAATGAAGACTTACGCAGTTGGAACAATCGAAGTATGTAAGGCAATTTCCTCACTTCCTGGTGCATATACTGTTATCGGTGGTGGTGATTCTGCTCGTGCAGCGATTGAAAATGGCTTCCAAGATGATTTCAGCCATATTTCAACAGGCGGTGGTGCTTCACTTGAATTCATGGAAGGAAAAGAATTACCTGGTATTGCGGTAATTCAAGAAAAGTAATGAGAAAACCAATTATTGTAGGAAACTGGAAGTTAAATAAAACAATTGCGGAAGCAGTTGAGTTCGTAACTGCAGTTGAACCTCTATTACATAATGATGCGGATTTTGGGGTTGCGGCTTCTTATCTTGCTCTTCAAGCTTCTGTAGAATCAGCTAAGAACTTGATCATTGCGGCTCAAAACGTAAATGAAAATGATAGTGGTGCTTTCACTGGTGAAGTCAGTGTAGGTATGTTAAAAGAAGTTGGCGTAAAATGGGTTATCTTAGGTCACTCTGAACGTCGCCAATATTATGGAGAAACGGATGCGTCTGTTAATGCGAAAACATTAAAAGCAGTCGCAAATGGATTAACTCCTATCGTATGTGTTGGTGAATTGCTTGAAGAGTTTGAAGCTGGAAAAACAGAAGAAGTAGTTCGTCGTCAAACGAAAGCTGCTTTAGCTGGTTTAACTGCTGAACAAGTTTCAAATATCGTTATTGCATATGAACCAGTTTGGGCGATTGGTACAGGTAAGAGCGCAACTCAAGAGATCGCGCAAAATACATGTGCACTTGTTCGTAATGAAGTTGAAGTTAATTTTGGAGTCGATGCGGCTGAAAAAGTTCGTATTCAATATGGTGGATCAGTTAAACCTGAGAACATCAAAGCGTATCTTTCTGAGAAGGATATTGATGGTGCACTCATTGGTGGTGCTTCATTAAAAGTTGACTCGTTTAAAGCGATTATTGATGCCGTAAAGGCCTAAACAAAAGGAGAAATTTAGTATGCCATATATTGTAGATGTATATGCTCGTGAGGTAATGGATTCCCGTGGTAATCCAACAATTGAAGTAGAAGTTACAACTGAATCTGGTGCATTCGGTCGTGCAATCGTTCCAAGTGGTGCTTCCACTGGTGAGCGTGAAGCATTAGAACTAAGAGATGATGACAAAACTCGTTTCTTAGGTAAAGGTGTTTTAAAGGCTGTTGATAATGTTAATGATGTTATTTGTGAAGCATTATTAGGTATGGATGTAACTCGTCAAAATGAAATTGATTCATTGATGATTGAGTTAGACGGTACACATGATAAATCAAAATTAGGTGCTAACGCAATCCTAGGTGTTTCTATGGCTTGTGCACGTGCAGCGGCTGATTTCTATGGTTTACCTTTATACAAATATTTAGGTGGATTTAACGCAAAAGAATTACCAGTACCTATGATGAATGTTATCAATGGTGGTGCTCACTCCGATGCGAAGATTGACTTCCAAGAATATATGATTATGCCTGTTGGTGCTGAAAGTGTTAAAGAAGCAATCCGTATGGGTGCTGAAACATTCCATGCTTTAAAGAAAGTATTAAAAGGTCGTGGTCAAGTGACTTCAGTAGGGGATGAAGGTGGTTTCGCTCCTAACCTAGCTAACAATGAAGAACCTCTAGAAGTTATCGTTGAAGCGATCAAAGCAGCTGGTTATGTTCCTGGTAAAGATATCGCTCTAGCTATGGACGTTGCGGCTTCTGAATTCTATGATGTAGATGCTAAAGTTTACCGTTTCAAGAAATCAACTGGACAAGTATTAAGTTCAGATGAAATGATTGATTACTATGAAAACTTAGTTAATAAATATCCTATCGTTTCTATCGAAGATGGTTTAGGCGAAAGAGACTGGGATGGATGGAAACGTCTAACTGATCGTTTAGGCAAACGTATCCAAATCGTTGGGGATGACCTATTCGTTACTAACCCTGCAATCTTAAAAGAAGGTATTGAAAAGGGTATTGCGAACTCTATCTTAATCAAAGTTAACCAAATTGGCACATTAACTGAAACATTTGATGCGATGGAAATGGCAAAACGTAATGGTTACACAACTGTTGTATCACACCGTTCTGGTGAATCAGAAGATACGACTATCGCTGATATCGCTGTTGCGTTCAATGCTGGTCAAATTAAGACTGGTTCTATGAGCCGTACAGACAGAATCGCTAAATACAACCAATTAATCCGTATTGAAGATGAATTGGAAAATGTAGCTAAGTTTGAAGGCGCTAAAGCTTTCTATAATATCAAGAAGTAGTTATTGACTTCTTTGGTTCTTAGTTTATAATTTTATTACTTACAGTAATGTAGGATTACCTAACTACAAGGGATCATATAAATATGTAGTTTGCTTAATTATCCCTGTCTATAGGGAAAATTATAGTCTAGCTAGGTTTACCCTGACTATAGGGGATCTAAGAAATATGTAGTCTTGATGAAAAGGAATTCTTTAGAGGAATTCCTTTCAGACTGTAGACAAATACGGGGTTAAAAGTTGAGTTGAAACTTTAACTCCGTTTTTCTTTGGTTTAATAACAGTTTAATCATTGAAATAACAGGGTTTAGAGAAGAAAGTGAAGTACTACGTG
>JAJZTY010000144.1 GCA_021847325.1 Bacillota bacterium | reverse complement strand
TCAACACAATAGCCAATAGATGTATTGGTTAAACCAATTATAATAATATGATCTAATTCAGATATTAACATCTTATAGAGTGAAGAAAACAATTCCATTGGAATGGCAATGAACATAATTTCACCAATATCGATTAAAGAATATTGAATAATACAACTCTTTAAATTCTTTTGATTTAATTGGTGATAGAGAACGGTGTTTGTCGCATTTAATATTTTTAATTGATCAACATCACTCGTATTTAAGATAAGTTGATTATTCCTAAGTATTGCGTCATTTATTCGTTTTGTATCAATATCACAATTAAATACGAACTGTTTTGAATATACTTCAAGTTTATACCAATTAAGCTTTACTGAAGGAAGAGGATAAGGAATTTGATTCATAATCCCATTTCCTGTTCGTATCAATTCATTAACATCATCACTTATACGATAATGTCGATTACTGACATCCCCTTCTGCACCATTGGTGATGAGAATTGGACAATGATATAACTCTTCTAGTTTCGATCGAATAACACCAAAAAGATCTGAACTAATTAGCGTATTTTTTGGTCCAAGAATAGTAGGATGACAGGATAGATTAACAAAGATTCCTATTGTTTTATTATCGTTTTTGAATTGAATGAATCTTATTTTTTTATCTGCATATGCATCCTTATTATTTCGATTACCATAGAATCCATCAATTTCAATCTCACTGTATTCAAGTGTGACTTCAGTTAAATTTTGATTCAAAGATTCCACCGTTTCAACACTGATATCAGCAAGAAAATCTAGATAACCTTCAGGAACACATGATTCAGTTTTAACACCAAATAATCCATCACTTAGTACTTCTGGCGCTGCATGCGTATGACTTGGAATGGTAAAAACATTGGATGGATTAATTCCAATCTTATTTGATACTTCAAATCGAATTCGATTCGATAGATAATCATCAAATTGTAATAAATCGTACGAAATGAATACCATTTTTGATTGGTTATATTCAATCATTAACGCTGTACAATATAAATCATCTAAAATACCTGTATGTTTTTTTACACGATTAATTTGACCCGATAGATAGCTTGGAATACTTGGATTTATACCCTTTTTTTTGATTGAAATCTTCATTTTTTCACTTCTTTCTATGAACAGGAAAAGGAATCTCATTGAGATTCCTGGTTTGGAAGGGAGTATTAACTGATTAGAATAATCCTAAGAATCCGCCAACTAAGCCTAGGACTAAGAGAAGTGCGATACACTTAACTGCAGACCAGTTCTTGTTTTTGATAAGCCAGTATAAACCAAGTGTTAATCCTAATGGGATAAGTTTTGGTAAGATACCGTCTAAGATATTTTGTAAAACAATAGGACTTTCACCGTTAGGGATCGTTAATGCGATTGTTGTACCGCCATATAAGGAGGTAAGGGCACCAACAACCAAGATCCCTAGGATAGAAGCTGCACGTGTAAATTCTTTAGCATTACGAGTGATTGCTTCGATTGCCTTAGTACCTAAATTATAGGACCAGTGCATTAACCAATAACGTACTGCGAATTGTACAACGTTAAACATAAGTAGGAATACAATTGGACCAGCGATACTGCCATCAAGCGCCATATTAGCACTGATACCAGCTGCGATTGGAACAAGTGTAAACCAGAATATTGCGTCACCGATACCGCCTAAAGGACCCATAGCAGCCACACGTACTGCACGGATTGTAGCGACATCAGATTTTTCTTGTTCAAGTGATAGAACGATACCCATAACGAATGTAACTAAGAATGGGTGAGTATTAAAGAACTCAAGGTTGTGTTGCATGGATAACGATAGGTCTTCTTTGTCGGTATGAATTTTCTTCAATCCCGGAATAATACCGTATAACCAACCTGCAGCTTGCATACGTTCATAGTTGAATGAACCTTGCAAGAAGAGGGAACGCCAAGCCATTTGGTTCAAAGTTTTCTTATCTAGCGCTGCCGCTGGAGTTGAATTACGATAGTTTGTTGCAAGATTAGATGCCATCATTGCTTACCTCCTTTTTACCAAATTGTTTCATCTTAACATTAGTTTGATAGTCGTAAACTGCGACTGCGAATCCAATTAGAGCGATTAAAGCTAATGCTTGTCCGCCTAAACCAGATTTGTCGACGATTGTAGCCAATGCGAAACCTGCGAAATAGAAGCCCCAGTATTCGTTTGACATCATAACCTTCAACAACACCGCAAACCCTACGAAACGCATCATACCACCAGCTGCCTTTAAACCATTCCATACCCAGATAGGTAATGCAGTAGTTAAAGTTTCACCGATTGCTTGACCGAATAATAATCCAGCTAATACGACGAATGAGAAGAATAAGCCTAACATAGCCATTGTGAAGTAATTTAAACGTTCAATTGCTGCTGTATCCGCATTCTTAGCATATTCATCTGCTTTGGACATTAATGGTGATGTAATTGTAAAGACTAAGATAACAGAATATTGACCTAATAATGCGAATGGAATAGATAAACCAAGCGCAGCTTGAGGGTCAGTAATATTCATGGAAATCGCAAACACTGTTGCCATGATTCCACCGATAACACTGTTAGGTGGTTGAGCACCGCCGACCGGCATACTACCAATCATCATTAATTGATATGATCCACCAACGATTAAGCCAGTGTTCATATCCCCTAGAATAGCCCCAACAACTGGACCCATTACGATAGGTTGATATAATGATTCAAGGAAAGAGAACTGATCAATAGCGGCGATGAAAGTTACAATCATAACAAGTAAAATTTGAATAAAGCTAAAAGTCATATTGTTTCATCTCCTTTATTTTTTAAATAATTTTTGAATGTCTTCAGTACCTTCACTCGGTACTTTTCGAATCTCAAGTTCAACCCCAAGTTCGACTAACCGTTGAAAAGCCGCAACATCTTTATCATCCACAGCTACTACGGTCGCAATTTGACGCTTCCCTTCAGCCATATGCATGTTTCCGATGTTTACTTTTGTAATAGGGACCCCTCCCTCTACTAAAGTAAGAACATCACTTGGAGAATCACACATAATGATAATCTTCTGTTCAGGACTTGCTTTGTGAATAACGTTGATCGTCTTCTCTAAGGTAAAATAGCGAGTTTGGCAAAAACTCGGTGCTGCCATATCCATGAGACCTTGTCTAAAGGTATCATTCGCAACTTTATCATTTGCCACAAGAATTAGATTTGCTTTAACACTTGAAGCCCATTGTGTTGCGACTTGTCCATGGATTAAACGATTATCAATTCTTGTCAAAACTATATTTGCCACTGCACTCCCTCCATTCCTAGTAACGCCGTGATAGCGCTTTACCTACACTAAATATACCCCTATAAAAGTTCAATTGCTTTATATTTTTACCTATACTATTTGTATTTTTCGTTATAGAATAAAATTAAATATAAAATAAACACAAACAAAAATCACTAAAGGAAACTTAAAATGTACAAAAAGACAACTTCAATACAATGCGCTAAATATTGTGAAATATTAAAAACACTCCCAAAAAATGGCAATTCTAACTATTTTAATGCAAAAAAAACCATAAAAAAGAAGATTATTGATGAAT
>JAJZTY010000143.1 GCA_021847325.1 Bacillota bacterium | reverse complement strand
GCTGCTCAGCGGTCTCAGCCAACAACTAATATCTTTGATAAATGATAGGATTCTAATTGTTTAACTGTAGGATAAACTACATCATAAAATTTGATCTCTGGGAAATCGATTTTTAGTGATTCAAGCGCTACCGCATTCATTGTGTTACACGCGATTACGATTTCATGTATTCCTTTTGACTTAAACCAAGCAATATTTTTATGCGCAATACTTTTAATTTCTTCTGCTGTTTTATTTCCATATGGCGCATTTTTTTGGTCTGCTAAAAAATGAAAAGCAGCTTTTGGATAAGCCTTATGTAATGCATGATAGATACTATATCCACCCAAGCCTGAGTCTATTATTCCAATTGTCATAGTCAGTATTATACCATTTCTCTTTTTTCTTGAATACGCTTCTTTAATTCTTTTGCGACTGATTTGCCGACCACCTCTTCAAGTTTATCTTGAGGGGCATCCAAAATACCTTGGACAGATTTAAACGCCTTGAGAAGCGCTAAACGACGCTTAGGACCAATTCCATCAATCTCTTCAAGGATTGAATGAGTTTGTGCCTTAGATCGTCTTCTCTGATGATGAGATAAGACAAAACGATGGACTTCATCTTGCATACGACTGAGTAAGAAGAATGTTTCTTGATAAGACTTTAATTCAATTCGATTTCCATCTTGATCCATAAGTGCCGATGTTGTATGTTTATCATCTTTAACTAAACCATACAAAGGGACATGAATATCTAAACTTTCCATACTTCGTTTCGCAGCTTGAATTTGAGTATATCCTCCATCCATTAAAATTAAATCTGGATAGGATTGATTCTCTTTGATTGCACGAAGAAAACGTCGATAAATAACTTCTTCCATATTCTTAACATCATCTGCCCCATTATGAAGATTATATAAACGATAATCCTTCTTACTAGGACTTCCACCAATAAACACAACCATAGCA
The DNA here is from genome assembly GCA_021847325.1 of Bacillota bacterium. Lineage (GTDB taxonomy): Bacteria > Bacillota_I > Bacilli_A > Erysipelotrichales > Erysipelotrichaceae > UBA2212. Next base: position 2,694 of record JAJZTY010000143.1, on the reverse strand, counting down.
CTGGATGCGAACTGACCTTGTGTATGCGAGTTATCATACAACTCAATTCGTTCTATTGAATCAAGCTTTAAGATATCCTTTAATTCATTGATTGATTTATCATGTTTCTCATTATTCTTCTTAAGAATAGTAGAGTGTTGACGATGATGATTCATCGCATTGAGCAAGACTAAATCCAATAGTTTTTTAAGCTCTCCCCTTTGAGGTTGTATAAGCTTAACATCCAACATAGAGCTTATATTACTTGCATCAAAACTCGCAGGCACAATCAACTCTTTAGGCAAAGCTTGAGACTCATAATACTGTAATATAAAGTTTTCAAAGCTCTCAGACGCATCATCCACCAGTAACTGAGTTAAGAGATGTCGATCCATTAATTGCCCACCACGCACAATTAATGCGGTTATGGTAAGCATTCCATCTTTTTCATAGTAATTAAATGCATCACGATCCAATCGATTATCCTGATACACAGTTTGTTTATCTTGAACATGATCCAATGAACGCAAGAAATCACGATACACCATAGCCTTCTCATAATTTAACTTCTCGGTCGCATCTTTCATCTGATCATTTAATCGTTGTCTTAACGCTTTATCATCACCCTTTAAGACTTGAACAATCTCCTTAATCATTTGCGGATAAACTTCATCTTCAACTTTAAACTCACATGGGCCTAAACATTGACCTAAGTGATAATACAAACACACTTTCTTAGGTAGAGTCACACATTTACGTAATGGATAAATGGAATTCAAAAGACTCGCCATGTTATGAGCTGCGGTCGCATCGGGAAAAGGACCATAGTAATTGGCCTTTTTATCCTTCTTCATTTCACGTACCACCGTTAGTTTAGGATATTTCTCTTGAGTGATCTTGATATATGGATATGATTTATCATCCATAAACATAATATTAAAACGAGGACGATGTTTCTTAATAAGATTAATCTCTAAGATTAATGCTTCCTTCTCAGTTTTCGTCACAATCGTATCAAAATCCACAATCTGACTAACAAGTTTTGTTGTTTTATAATCATGTGCCCCAGTAAAATACTGATTCACACGGTTCTTTAATTTTTTTGCCTTACCAACATAGATAATTGTCCCATTACGATCTTTCATAATGTAACAACCAGGTTCCATCGGTAACGTTAATAATTTATCTTTTAGGTTCATAGTTGACTCTTAAATGTCACAACTGTAGCTCCAACTCCACCTTCACCTTGACCCCCTAAACGATACGATTCAATTCGATCTTGTTTAGCAAGTAATGTATGAACAGCTTGACGTAGTGCACCTGTACCATGTCCATGGATTATGCGCGCAAAAGGCATCTTAGCTCTTAAACAATCATCAATGTAGCGACTAACGAGTGGTAATGCTTCTTCCACACGATAACCAATCACATTGAGTTCTAAAGGAACTGACGCAATGGATTCATGTTTAATTGAGACCTGTTTCTGAGCTTTAGGTGCTTCAGCTCTAAGAAGTTGTGAAAGGGATACTTCCATCCGAATACCATTAATATTAACAACCACTTGTTTCTTCTTTAATTGAAGGACTTGCCCCTGTTGATTGGTTGATTTTAACTTAACCCAATCCCCTACCTCAATATTTTCAAGTGAAACATCTTCCTTCACTTTTAAACGTTTTGAATCTAAGTGTTGTTTCTTGGTAATAAGTTCATGAATCGGTGCTTGTTTATGAGCCCGCATTTCATCCAATATTTCTTGTGCTTCTTCTTGTGCTGCTTCAATTAACGCATCTATTTCATCTTTCGCCTTACTTAGACGATTCTCTTTATCTCGATTAAACTCTTCTTCTTGTTTATATAATTTCTCTCTTAATTCATTCAATTCACTCTCCTGTGAAAGAAGAGTGTCTTCAAACTGTTTGAGTTCAATCATCTTACGTTCAAGTTTTTCTTGTAAAAGAGCTTGTTCACTCTTCGCTTCAATCTTTAATTGATTCGCTTTTTCAAGTATACGTGGATTTAGATTAAAACGAGCCGCAATCTCAAACGCATACGATTGACCTGCGATTCCTTCTAAGTACTTGAATGTTGGTTTCATAGCTTCCATATCAAATTGAACGGATGCCATTAAAACATCATTACTCTTAAGTGCATATTCTTTTAACTTAGAATAATGGGTTGTTGCGACAACTTTAACCCCTTTTTCTTTAAGGAAATCAAGCACCGCTATCGCTAAACTTTCACCTTCTTGAGGATCTGTTCCGCCTCCTAACTCATCTAAAAGCACTAATGATTTAGACGTCGCATGATCACAAATCGTAGATAACTTGGAAAGATGAGCTGAGAACGTCGATAAACTTTGAACAATCGATTGATCATCTCCAATATCGACAAATATTTGATCAAACATAGGACAATGAGCTTCATCTGCACACACTGGAATACCACTGTAACCCATTAAACAAAATAAGCCTAATATTTTTAAACTAACCGTTTTACCACCTGTATTAGGACCTGTGATTAACAATATCGGATGAGATGATTCTAAATGATAGGTATTCGCAACTACAAACTTAGGATCAATTAATGGATGTCTAGCATTCTTAAAATAGATACTGGAATCTTCTATTAACTCAATGACTCGTCCTTGATGGATTTCTCCAAATCGAGCTCTCGCAAAATAACTATCAATCAAAGCCATTGTCTCTAAGGAGATCG
>JAJZTY010000142.1 GCA_021847325.1 Bacillota bacterium | reverse complement strand
TAATTCGATTAACGCATCATTCCCTGAAATGTCTAACTTTGCGTCATTAAAACCAATCATTTTCATTCCTTCTGAGAACTCAACGGATGATTATAAGTACTATACTGCGTTAGGTTTGAATTCATCGAATTATGGATTTGGAGAATACAATAAAGAAGGTGTCTATAAGGCAACCTATGTGGAACTCACCGAAGAACAGTTGAATACAATTCTTCCTTATACTTCTAATGCTGGTTTATCCGATAAACCTCTTATTCGATTTATGATTGGAGAATTAGTCACTTACTCAACTGAGTATACCTTTAGAGGTAATTATCTAATCCTTCCAGAATATATGGATGAAGTCTTAGAACTTGTGAAGGATAATCCTCGTAAAGTGATTACAGATCCTTATGCATTTGCACAAATAAAAGAGTAAGTGTTACCACTTACTCGAAATCTTCTTTCAATTGACTCGCATGCCATAAATAGAAGGATGCGTAGGATTGATAGGGAGAATACAATTGATTTAATTCATTGAAGAAGTCCTTAGTGACTTCTTTTTTATGATAGAGACGTTTAATTCCATTACGTATGGCTAAATCATCATAGCTCATCACATCAAGTCTTTGAAGGGTGAAGATACAAATCATTTCAACCGTCCAACGACCTACACCTTTGAGTGATGTGAGGGTTTCTTTGATTTCTTCAAAACTTAGATCATGTAAACCATCAAAGTCGATTGTTTTATCAACACGTGCTTGCGCAATCCCACGAATGTAATTAGCTTTTGGCGTTGATAATCCAACGGAACGTAACTCTTCAAACTCTGAATTCAAGATGAGCTCAGGATCCGCATCCTTGAACTTTTCATAGAAACGTCCTGCAATGGTTTGGTAGGCTTTCGCAGAGATTTGTTGAGAAAGAATACAATCCACTGTCGCAATGTACGGGTCTTTTATACCACCACGTACTAAAGGACCTACAGTTAGAATGTATTTACCTAATATCGGGTCTTTCTCAGACAGATAAGACATCGCCTCATCTGTGACTCTCATTTCAAACTTCATCGAATGATCGCACCATCTTCAACACTGTGGAAGTGTACAAGTTCCATCTTACTGTCTTTTTCACCCACTAATATCATACCTTCAGATAAGACACCTCTGAGTTTAACAGGCTTCAAGTTTACGACAACTGCCACATTTAATCCTACTAAATCAGTAGCTTCAAACTTAGGTCTTAATCCACTCACAATTTGTCGAACTGTCCCATCAATTTGAACTTGAGAAACCAGTAGTTTATCGGAATCAGGATGATTTTCACAGCTTAATATTTTACCAACACGAAGATCTAATTTACTGAAATCATCAATCGTAACTTCAGGTTTTGTGTCTAATTTCTTAGGAGCAGGTTGTAGTTTTTCCATGACTTCATTCGCATCTAATCGTGCAAATAAAATGGTTGGTTTATCCGTAATCTTAGTTCCTTCTTCTAATTGCCCAAACTCTGTAATCGAATCAAAATCACGTTTTTGTGTATTGAGTTGGTCGAGTATTGCCTTTGAAGTATCTGGAATATACGCTTCAAGTAATACTGCACTTATACGAATGGATTCTAATAAATTATAAAGAACTGTATTTAAACGATCCTTATTCGCTTCATCCTTCGCAAGTGCCCAAGGACTTGTTTCATCGATGTATTTATTACAACGTTTGAGTAAATCAAAGATATCATCAATAGAATCTTGAACACGTAGACGATCCATGTGTTCACTGACTTTCTTTGGAGTACTTAACGCTAAATCAATGAGTTCTTGATCAAATTCACCCGATACTTTCGGATTTGTGACTACACCACCATTGTATTTATTGGTCATCGCTAAGGTACGATTGACTAAGTTACCCAAGATATTTGCTAAATCAGAATTAATACGTTCAACCATGATGTCATACGTTAATGTACCATCTTGTGCAAATGGCATTTCATGTAACATCAAATATCTCACCGCATCAACCCCAAAGAGTTTAACTAAATCATCCGCATAAATCACATTACCTTTAGACTTACTCATCTTACCTTCACCGACGAGTAACCATGGGTGTCCAAAGACTTGTTTAGGAAGAGGAATATCGAGTGCCATTAACATAATTGGCCAATAAATCGTATGGAATCGTAGAATATCTTTACCTATTAAATGTAAATCAGCAGGCCAGAATTCTTTGAATCTCTCTTCATGATTACCATCCGCATCGTAACCAATTCCTGTAATATAGTTGCTTAAGGCGTCTATCCAAACATATACGACATGTTTTGGGTCAAAATCGACAGGAATTCCCCATTTAAACGATGTACGAGATACGGCTAAATCCTGTAAACCTGGTTTAATAAAGTTATTAATCATTTCATTCTTACGACTTTCCGGTTGAATGAAATCAGGGTGTGTTTCAATATGCTTAATCAAACGATCCGCATAATTGCTTAACTTAAAGAAATAGGATTCTTCTTTTGCCTTATGAACAGGACCTCCACAATCTGGACATGCCCCATCCTTTAATTGTGTTTCAGTATAGAAAGATTCACATGCGGTACAGTACCAACCTTCATACTCTGATTTATAAATATCCCCTTGTTCATAGAGTTTCTTAAACATCTTCTGTACTTGAAGTTCATGGTAAGGATCGGTTGTACGAATGAATTTATCGTAACTGGTATTCATCAAGTCAAAAAGACCACGAATTACGCCCGCTACTTCATCCACGAATTCTTGAGGTGATTTATTCGCAGCTAATGCCTTTTCTTCTATCTTCTGGCCATGTTCATCTGTACCTGTCATAAAGTACACATTATGACCTTCATTGCGTCTGTATCGTGCGATACTATCCGCTAAGACAATTTCATAAATGTTTCCAATATGCGGTTTACCGGATGTATAGGCAATCGCTGTCGTCATGTAATAATTATTTTTTGGTTTACTCATCTTGTTTCTCCTAAATAAAAAAGCATCCTCTAAGGACGCTTTCACGTGGTACCACCTTAGTTCACTTTGCAGTGCACTCAATCTTTAACGCAGATATACGGTTACCAGCTCTAAGTCCATTTTCGTTTGTGTTTAATATAAGCTTTCACCAACCGCTTACTCTCTCTAAAATAAACTAAAATTACTCAACTTTTCGTCGCTTTATATCCCATATTATAGGAATAGGAAGTGATTTTGTAAAGAAAGATTAATTGTCTGAAACAACATTTCATTTAAAAAAGTATTCTAAAATAAATTTTAAGTGCTATAATCGAATTTATGAAAAAACCTAGTTACACAGAACTCGCATGGTCCTTCTTTAAAATTAATATGGTTACCTTTGGCGGTGGTTACGCCATTATGCCGATTATTAAGAAAGCCTATGTCGATGAAAAACAGTATTTAACCGAAAATGATTTGTTAGATATCATCGCATTAGCGCAATCCATCCCAGGCGCAATGGCGATTAACACTTCTATGTTGGTGGGATATAAACTTAGAGGGATAATGGGTGCTTTAGTATCACTTATTGGCGCATTCTTACCTCCATTACTTGTTATTTCGGTAGTTTATGTCTTTTATGAACTCTTCCAAACCAATTTATTAATCCAATCCATTCTGTTAGGCATGCGTGGTGCAGTGAGTGCTGTTATGATTTATTCAGCCTTTA
>JAJZTY010000141.1 GCA_021847325.1 Bacillota bacterium | reverse complement strand
GAAGTTACTTTAAGATTATTGAATGCGTCTTTTAGTTCAAGCTTTGATGGAATTCAATATTTAATGGATACAGTGTATATCGTATCTTTAAGTTTTGTATTATATAAGTTCTTAGTTTTACCAAACTTTAAATCCTATGCGACAAAGGATTTGGGGGTATAAATATGTTAATTCGATTAATGAAATTTGAGTTTAAGAATCTTCTTAGAGATCGAATGACAGCGATGTTGTTAGTGTATCCAATCATGGTGGGATTCTTAGGTAAATATTTATTAGAGAATCAGAATTTTGATGAGAATGGAATCAATCTATTAGTTGTGGCACTTACGATTATTTCAGGGATGATATTTGGATCTATGGCTGGATTCTCGATATTAGATGATCGTGATGATAATGTATTTCTATCGATACAAATATCTCCTATGAATGTTCGATTCTATGTTTGGTTTAAAGTACTCTTTATTTATATTTTAAGTGTATTGGCGAACTTAATTATTTTCTTGATTATGGGTGGATTAGGTTTAGAGTTAATCGATTTTATTCTTATATCATTACTCATTGGACTACAAGTCCCAATCAATGCCTTCTTGATCAATGCGTTATCCAGTAACAAAGTAGAAGGTTTTATTGCGATGAAAGGATCTGGATTCTTAATCATATTTCCGGTTGTCGCATTCTTCTTCCTTGATTGGAAAGAATGGTTGTTTGCGTTTGCGCCAGCATTTTGGGGAGCTAAAGCAGTTCAATCAAGATTACTTCAATCGTATATTGATTTAGGTGTAGTAAGTATGAATTTAGATTTTTGGATGTATCTTGGAATTGGATTTATTTATAATCTGATTTTGGTGTATGTGATGTATAACGTTTTTAAACGTAAATATATGTAAAGGAGAAAGTGTATGAACACATGGGCAATTGTATTTTTCTTACTTGCGGTTTTGTATTTAGTGGCTTATTTTGTAGAGATTCCATTCTTCTATGAAGGGAATCCAAAGACTAAGTTTATGATTGATAAATTAGGTAAAAAGGGATATAAGCTACTCTTACTCATCTTTGCGGGAATCTTTCTTGTATTAGCGTTTTTATTTAAATAATTGACTAAAATAAACACCATTTGGCAACATTCAATGGTGTTTATTATTTTATTTCTTGATATTGCTTGACATATTTTCCTATTTACATATAATCTTTTCAGGTAAGGTAGGACACCAATGCCCGAAAGATTCGTAAAATTAAAACTAAGTCTTATTGATTGTTTAGATAATGATGAAATAAGCAAAATGGAAATGGTTGGGAAAATATCTGAAAACCCTTACACCATTCAGTATCTTGAAGAGGATAAAACGACTAAGGTCACGATGACTCTTTTAGATGATTCGATTGAGTTAAAACGAGAGTACGAAGGTCGTACTACTATGAATTTTTGTTTAAATAAATGGGGGATGTTTGAGATTAAAGACGATCAAAGTGTATTCAGTGGTAATGTAGAAACCTTGAATATGATTCGAAATAATGATTTAATCTATATTCATTATCGTTTATTTGTAAACGATGATTTAATCACCGAACAAAAGTTAGAGTTGGTTATTAAGGAGGCAGAGGCATGAATCAAATTGAACATGCATTAAAAGAGAATCTTAAACAAGCTGTTTTAAAAGCGTTTGAGGTTGAGACTGCATTAGAAGATATCGTTATTGAAGTGCCTAAGTTTAAGGAACATGGTGATTATTCCAGTAATATTGCGATGCGATTAACGAAGATTCTTAAGAGTAATCCTAGAATGATTGCACAGAATATTATTGAACAATTGGATATGTCTTCAATTGAGAAAACAGAGATTGCGGGAGCTGGATTTATTAATCTATTTCTCAAGAAAGATGTTTTAACACAAGTAATCACAACAGTATTAACAGAAGATGAATTGTATGGTGAAGCGAAACTTGCTCATCCAATTTCATACAATGTGGAATATGTATCCGCAAACCCAACAGGTGATTTACATCCTGGGCATGCACGTGGTGCGGCAATCGGTGATGCGTTAACGCGTATTATGAAGAAGGCTGGATTTGATGTGACACGTGAGTATTACCTCAATGATGCGGGTAATCAAATTAACAATATGGCTAAATCTCTACAAGCTCGTTATTTACAAGCGTGTGGGTTAGATATTGCGGTACCTGAAGATGGGTATCATGGAAAAGATTTAATCGATATCGCAAATGATTTATACGCTGAGATTAAAGATGAGTACAAGAATGTTCCACTAGAAGAGAGTGTTTCTTATTTTAGAAAAGTTGGATTAGAAAAAGAAACTGAAAAGTTAAGAAATGACTTAAAACTATTCAGAGTGGAGTTTGATGTTTGGAGTTCTGAACAATCACTCTACGATCGTGGGTTAGTCCAAAAATCATTAGATACACTCATTAAGAATGGACATACCTATGAATTAGATGGTGCATTGTGGTTGCGTACTACGGAATATGGAGATGATAAGGATCGTGTCTTGATTAAATCAGATGGTTCTTATACCTACATTCTTCCTGATATCGCGTATCACTTAAATAAAAAAGAACGTGGATATGATAAGTTGGTTAACCTATTAGGGGCAGATCATCATGGTTATATTGCTCGTTTACAAGCAGCCTTTATGTCTCTTGGATATAAGCGTGAAGATTTGATGGTTGATATCATTCAAATGGCACGTATGATCAAAGATGGTCAAGAGTTTAAACTCAGTAAGAGAACAGGTAAAGCTGTAGCACTTAAGGATTTAATCGATGAGGCAGGTGTGGATGCCGTACGATATTACTTTGTGTCTAAAGCGGGGGATACGCATATGGATTTAGACTTAGATATGGCTAATTCCAAAACCAATGATAACCCAGTGTATTATGCACAATATGCTCATGCAAGAATGTGTTCAATCTTAAGACAAGCAGAATTAACTGAGTGTTCTGATTATGATCTCATTGTTCATGAGAAAGAAATCGATTTATTGAAGTTAATTGCGGATTTCCCTCAGCTTATACAAGATGCGGCAATCGCAAGACAACCACATATTGTTTGTTTATTCATTCAGAAGCTAGCAGCGAGTTTCCATACATTTTATGGGGAATGTACAGTGCTCCATGCCGAAGAAAAGCTTCGCCAACAACGTTTAGCCTTAGTAAAGGCAACCCAAATAACCTTAAGAAATGCCTTATCTCTGATTGGAGTAAGTGCACCTGAAAAGATGTAGGAGGATAACATGACAAGTCGATCAATGTTAGATGTAGCGTTTGATATACTAAGCGCTCAAAAGAATGAAATCGCATTCTTGGATTTATGGAATAAAGTTGTGGAATCCTTAGGCTTTAATCAAACACAAGCAGAGAATAAGATTGCACAGTTCTATTCTGCGATGATGTTAGATGTTCGTTTTGCGCCACTTGCGGATAATATGTGGGATTTACGTTCACGTCGTACGTATAATGAAACACATGTTGATACAAGCGCAATTTTAGGCGAAGATGAGTATCTAAATGATGATGAAGTTGAAGAATACCTAAATGTTGAGGATGAAGAAGTTATTCGTCCTGATGAAGAAGAAGAATAAGAATAAATCCTTGGTTTTCCAAGGATTTTTTATTGGTTAAAATAAATGATATTGGTATACTAAATATTGTGGAGTTAATATGGAACAAAATATGTCGAAAAGAATATGTCATAAGTGTGGTGCAGAATGGGATTTAAATGCTCGTTATTGTGGTACATGTGGAGAAGTACTTGAATATAACAAGAATGAAATGTTTGGGAATGGTTTACCACTAAAG
>JAJZTY010000140.1 GCA_021847325.1 Bacillota bacterium | reverse complement strand
TGATGAATCTGAAAAGTTAAATCATTCTGCAAACATACTTAAAGATATTATTCAAAAATCAGATATAAACATTTAAAAAGGCGCATTCTATTGCGCCTTTGATTATGGTTGCATTGCCCCGAATAACACGAGCCAAGCTAGGATTGATTTAGCAGCTAAACTTAGAATAATATAAACTCTTTCGCCATAGAGATAGTCTTTCCATTTTCCAACTTTTAAGTATTGAAGAATCATATTAATTGGGAAGGTGTTAAATGCGATAAAGTAAGTAACAACAATCGCCCATACAAACCATGGAACCATATCGAAATTACCAGTCCCTGTCATATAGAAAAGTATCGCTACCCATGGCGCAATTCCTGCAATAGATCCAAATATAAATGGTAACCAGTTAACTTTACCTTTATTCTTTGAGTTAAGAAGTTCCATATCTAAACCAAATAAGTTCATTGATGCATTCACAATAAAGATTAACACTAGAGATACTACATCATAAATTCCAAATAATGTCGCAATTAGTACAATCATGATAGAAGAACTTAATGCATACTCATACCAACGATATGGATTGATACTATTCTTTAAGTGTTCTTCATATTTCTTAGAATTTAAATAGATAAATCCATGCGCAATTGCAGAAATAAATAAGAAAGATGATACTAGAATTCCAAACGGTAATTGAAACAATTCTTTACTAACTACTTCGAGTGACATCGTTTCAAAATTAAATTGTTGGTAATACTGAACAATTGTTGGCTGAAACTCCGCTATTTTTTGAATTACATTGGTTGCCAAGAATAACATTGCCACTGCTTGAATGAAATGAAATCCACCCATAATAAGATTAAAATTCTTTAATTTTTGTAAACTTTTTTCCATATTTTCCCTTTTCTTCATATAACAAATATATCTTTATATGATATTAATAATTGGTATTAAAATCATAAATCTAACCCTAAATTAAAACAAGTTATATGCTCTATAACTTGTTAATTTACTTAATCTTTTGGTATTTCTAATGTAACTCTTTTTAAATCACGAATAATTTGAATACTTTGTGGACATACAGCTTCGCAAGCACCACATTCTTGACACATATCCGATCTCTCAGAAGCTGCCATATCTTTCCAGTATCGTCTTTTTGCTTGAGCTTCATTTTGATAAATAGAATAATCATTCCAAATTCTAAAGTTTCTAGGAATGTTTACACCATGTGGACAAGGCATGCAATACTCACACCCTGTACAACCATTTTTCGTTCTTGATTTAATAATCTTCGTAACTTGATTAACACAATTCATTTCTTCTTCATTGAGTGTTGAAAAGTTGATGAATGTATCTAGATTATCTTTAACATGTTCCATAGTACTCATACCACTAAGAATGACTTTAACATTTGGATGAGATGCGACCCAACGTAGAGCCCATGAAGAAAGGGATTTAGTTGGATGATATGACTTAAAGATATGTGAAATATCTTCAGGTAAATTAGCTAGATTTCCACCTTTTATAGGTTCCATAATGATAAGTGGAATCCCTAATTTATCGGCTAAATGATACCCTTTATCACCTGCTTGTATTTCTGTATCTACATAATTATATTGAATTTGACAGAAATCCCATTTACGATACGTTATGATTTTTTCAAATACTGGGTACTCATCATGAAATGAAAAGCCTACATATTTTATTTTACCTTCTTTTTGAAGATCTAAGACTTCATCAAGGACACCAAGTTTAAGCAATGATTCCCATCTTTCGTTATCTAATGCATGCAGTAAATAGAAATCGATATAATCCATTTGTAATTTATTCAGTTGTTCATTAAATAACTCGCGTACATCTTCCTTTTTACTGACCTTCCAAACCGGGAGTTTTGTCGCAATGGTAAATTGGTTACGATTATACTTTTTTAATACTTTACCTACAAATCGTTCACTTTCACCCGCATGATATGGATACGCTGTATCAATGTACGTTACACCATTGCTTATCGCATGATCCATCATTTTTTCTGCTTCAAGCTCATCTATATTCCCATTCGTAAGTGTTGGAAATCTCATACAACCGAATCCTAATAAGGATGATTTTATACCCAAATTTTCAAAATTACTTGTTTTCATTTATCGAACCTCTTTATAATTAATTGAAACGCACAATGATATATGTGTCAATATTGATTGAAAGGATTTTATGAATTTAATTGAACAAGCTAAACAAAAGATGTTTGAAACTGAATTATCCTGTTTTGCCTATTTAAAGATCGGAAATTATACGAGCAAATATAATGGTATTCGTCCCCTTTTACAACCATTAAATGCAGATAAATGCTTTTTTGAGGATGCGATAGTTATTGATAAAGTTATTGGTAAATCTGCGGCTTTTTTACTTATTCTTGGTAAAGTAAAAAAAGTTCATGCGATGATTATGAGTGAACACGCAAAGAACTTATTGGAGAAATATAATATTGTATATTCTTATGATCGATTAGTTCCATATATTGAAAACAATCTTAAAACAGATATGTGTCCAATGGAAAAAACGGTATTAAATATCGAGGATGTAAATGAAGCATTTATAGCGTTAAATCAAAAAGTAAGTGACTTAATGAAACAAAGAGAAATATAATCTCTTTTTTTAACTTTCCTTTTCGGGTAACACAATCCAACATACGATATAAGCTAGTGCTCCTGTTCCAAACATCAATAAAGGGATTAAAAATAGGATTCGAATAATTGTCACATCAATTTTAAATGATTCTGATAAACCTGAACAAACACCACCTAGTACTGCGCCATCTTTAGAACGATAGAGAGAGAATTTTGGATCTTTATAAGCCATGTGGATATCCTCCTAATAATATTTATCCTATCATGTTATCGATAAGAGAAATAGTCATTTTTTAATAGACGATAAGAAATATCTGAGTTTTGTTTAATTATCTTACTAATTCGCGATATTTCATCTTGAGTTAACGTGTTGTTTTCATCATAAGGATAGAATTTTGCGCTCGCAACAGAGTATGCTCCATATTCATTATTCCAACTTAATGAAGCATATGGCACAAATCTTTCTTGTGTCGTATCAAAAATATCGACACCGAAATAGAATCTTGGATCATAATCCAGATCAAATAGATTCGCAATTGTAGGAACTAAGTCAAAGGTAGAGGATACTTTAGATATTTGTGTTCCTTTAACCTCCGAATTATAAATTATCATTGGAAGAATATTCATATTAAATCCTTGATTACGATTTTGATATGGATCTCCATAATCTAAGAAAACTTGTTTTTCTGTTTTTAGTGGAAAGTGATCGCCATATAGAATAATAACTGTATCATCAAGTATTCCTTGAGAATCCAATAAATTAATTAAGGTTTCAATTGATTTATCCAACTCCATAGCCTTTGATTTGTATCGCATAACATTCATTGGTAAATCCGGATAGAGGGCACTTATTTGATCAATATACCGATTACCAAGTGTACTATCGACATCATATGGAAAGTGTGTTGATGAAGTAATGATATAAGAGAAAAACTTCTCTTGATTACCATAAATCTTAAATGCCTCTTCCATTAAATTGACATCACTTGGCCAACCTTTAAGTGTTTTAATTTCTAAATCATCATTGTTGTAAAATTTAGTACTTCCTAAATTGACGTGTAAATCCGTTCGTTGATAAAATTTATCAGAATAATTATGATACGACGAACTAAAATAACCTTCATTGTTAAAGAGATTAAAGATACTCGTTTTGTATGTGTTATTGGTATATGTGTTTGGCGAACATATGCCAGTTCGAGGAATCAAT
>JAJZTY010000139.1 GCA_021847325.1 Bacillota bacterium | reverse complement strand
TTGGAATTATACTATTAAGATTATCGCCTGGGGCAAGTGCTCGTTTGATTCGTGATCACAGTGCATGGGTGGAGTTATCCATTTTTGACCAACTCATCTTTAATTATTCTAACTTCATTCGTTTTACATTCATTGAACATCGTTATCTTGTATTAGTCTTCTCTGGTTTATCGTTTATTAAACTTGTAGAGAATTGGTTCAAGGTGAAGAAATATAATTTAATGCATATTGTATTAATGGTTTTCTTTGTGGTCTCTGCATTCTCGAGTTTAACCTTAACCCTCTACAGTAGATTCCCACTTGAAATACTTACATTATTCATTGACCCAAATTCAATGTTTAATTTGATTTTCTGGCCTTTGTTTATTGTGGCAGTGTTTGGATTTATAACTCTCGTATTTAATGAGACATTGCGCTTAAAACTCTATTTCTTTGTGTTATTAGCTGGTGTAAGTAATGGGGTTATGATGTTATCACCGATCTTCGGATATCGATCCTCTCTGTATACCGTTTATTACTTGATTGTGATGTGTTTATTGATCTATTCGAGTCTAAATCGTAAACTATGGTCTAAGGTATTACTGATTCCTCTTATTGTGTTGTGTCTTGTGAATGTGAAACAGTTAGTGAATAAGTATAACTTAGTCGAATCAGTACATAATACACGTTTAGGACAAATACAGTACTATAAAGATAACCCAGAAATAAAAGATATCTGGTTAATCAGATATCCTATTTATACGATTCATGGTGGAGATATAGAAGCTGATGATCCATACCATATGGAAGTATTCAAAGAATACTATGGATTGAATAAAGATGCGGTATTAAACTTCTATTTCCCTGAAGAAGGCTATTAGAACTTGAAGTAGATAAATGGATTATAACTACTATCAATTAAGAAAATAATACATAATACAAACAAGGCAAGTACGATCAATTTCTTAGCGAAATTATAGATGGTACTTGTTTTACATTGTGTATCCAACCATGGAATGATTGGAGCACTGAAGAGTAATCCTAACACATAATATGGCCAGTAATTGCCAAAGTTGAGTTCTATTAACGTATTCATGTCATAAGGTTGTATGAAGATCATTCGTTGGATAAATATCATAATTTGATCGACTGAGTTTGAATTGAAGATAACCCAACTAATCATTATCAAGAAGATAACAATCAAATGATTAATTCCTTTGAGGAAAGATAATACTTTCCCTAAGAATAATTTCTCTAAAACCAGTAACACCCCAAAATAAACACCCCATAAGACAAAGTTCCAAGCAGCCCCATGCCATAATCCAGTGGTAAACCATACAATCGCAATATTAAGAATCCATCTTAACATAGACACACGATTTCCACCGAGTGGAATATAAATATAATCTCTAAACCAAGTACTGAGTGATATATGCCAACGTTTCCAGAAATCAGTAATACTAGTCGCAATATAAGGATAATTAAAGTTCTCTAAGAAATGGAATCCGAATATTCGTCCAATACCGATTGCCATATCGGAATAACCCGAGAAATCAAAGTAGATTTGTAAGGTAAATGAGATGACTGCGATATAGACTTGAGTTGAATTCAAGGAATTTAAATCTGTGATACTAAATACATTAGCCGCTATTACTGCGACTTGATTCGCAATCAACACTTTCTTCGCTAAACCAATAATAAATCGTTCTAATCCTTCAACCACATCATCTACTGTGATTTTACGTTCATGATATTCTTCACGAATGGTCTCAAAACGTACAATTGGACCTGATATGAGTGTTGGGAATAAGAGAATATAGTTTAATACAATGAAGAAAGACTTCTCAGCTGGAAACTTCTTACGATAGACATCAATGATATAGGAAATATTTCTAAAGGTATAGAAACTGATTCCTAAAGGAAGAAAGGCTTCATTGATGGTAAATTGGGTATTCAATACGATATTAATATTGTCTAAGAAGAAATTTGAATATTTGAAATATGCGAGTGGAAGAATGTTTAATATGACTAAGATCCAAACAAATAGTAGTCTTTTCTTATCTTCGGTCTTATCCAATGCACGTGTTAATGTATAATTCACAATCGCAATGATAAACATATAAGGAAGCGTTGTGACTTCTCCCCATGCATAGAAGGTAAGCGATGCAAGTAATAGAATGGTATTACGATAATGAACATTCTTATTTAAGAAATATAAGAAAATAAAGATTGGAAAGAATAACAACAAATACGTCATACTACTAAATAACATTATTCTTCCTCCCTTATCACATCATTAAACTTATAGCGTGGTCCATACTCATCATCATAGAAATAGTTTTCAATGGTAATCATAAACATGATGTCATTAACATTCTTTTCTTCGATAAAGGAATAGAAATCAAAGGTTTTATTGTATTTAATATAATAATTCACTGGATTAATCGCATAGACTGTCCCATAGTGTTGTGCAAGTAAAGGAATGACTGGAGGCATATACGAATCCCCGACTAAGAATAATACTTTGTCATTTACGCCACTACGATACGTACTCATATATCCTTTAAACGGATACGCTAGATTGTATAAATAAGTCCAAGAATCAATGGATTCAGCTTGATCATAAAACTCTTCATACATCTTTAAGTTGGTGATTGTCCCATCATCTTGTTCAACGGTATAATCCACTAAATCAAATTGGAATAAACAGAATTCACTCGGATCTAAGATACCACCTGTACGGGTAGAGAAACTACCATAGAACTTGTAGTTACAGTCCAAGTATTGAGGTTCTAATGCGACTGTCTCAGGCTGTAATAAACTCAACATATCACGATAACCGATATAACTACCCAAATGATTCCAGTGATGATCAGAGGCATAAAAGTGTTGTTTATAATAGTCTAAATTCTCAATATCCAGAGATTTATATGGAATACGCGCATAATCCTTCATCATTTGATTTAAGGTTGGACCATAACTCTCTAACTCATTGAACTCATCAAAGAGATCGGTTTCATGCGCTTGTCGAGGATGATAGACGTATACATTCTTATCTGGGAAGAATGCTTGTAAGTCAGCGTATTGGTCTAAACGTGCTTTTACACGTGTTTCAATTCGTTCTTCATATTCCATTGGTTTAGTCACAATAAAGTTCGAATCACCCACACGGAATAAATGAGGATCATTTAATGGGGTTAATTCACCTTCTGAATTGGAAATCTTAAATATTAGACTGGTTAAGAAGTAATTCACTTTACGCTTACCATTCACAATTTCATAGCGCATAAAAAACTGATCTTCTAAAACCCGTCCCACTTTTGTTTGAAATGAATCATCCAAGGTCTCATTATCAAAAATATGTTCTGTTGTATACAGATTTCGATTTTCGATAAATGATACGGTTTGTTGTTCCTTGAAGACGAAGATATAAAGAACAGAACTCACTATTAATCCAAAAAAAAGAATCAAAAATAAGATATTTGTTCTTTTGCGAAATAATTCTTTCATATGATTGAATCAACCCTTCTTATGATGTTTGACGTTTATAGTATATCAAACACCCTATTATCTTTCAATTAAGCCAAAATTAAGAAATAAAAAACTCAATGAGGTTTACGCTTCTCTTTGAGTTTAAGGTAAATCGAAAAAGGATAAATCATAAACGAATGCATATACTTAATATAAATTTGATAACGTCTAGGTAAAGTAAATAAGTACTTATTATTTCTCCAATGTGGGAAATTCGAATCAAGTGTATCAATGGAAAACGCAAGATAATCTTTATACTTATGACTCAATAAGAATCTAAATCCACCATTTAACATAAGGTGTTCTAGA
>JAJZTY010000019.1 GCA_021847325.1 Bacillota bacterium | reverse complement strand
TTTTTCTTCTGTATCCAATGAATAGAAGGTACTTTCCATCCCTTTCTCTGAAAATGTCACAATCTCACCAGGTAATATATCACGATAGAATTCTGCCCCAATCGCATCAAATGCACAGGTTTCTGAACTGATCACATACCCTTGATCCAGCTTTCCGATGGATAATGGTCTTAGTCCATGTTTATCTCGCATTGCGTATAACTTATCTTTTGTGAGAATCAGAAACGCAAAGGCACCTTCTAAATAGATGAGTGATTCTTTAATCGCATCAATACGATTGAGTCTTCCATTCTTCTTTAGTAAATGAGCCAAAATTTCACTATCCGATGAACTTTGGAAGATACTTCCACTGTTCTCTAAATTACGTTTTAATTGTTCAGAATTCACAATATTACCGTTATGACATAAGGCAAAATCACCCGCACCATGACGAAATAAGAAAGGTTGAACATTCAATATCCCACCACCACCCGTTGTGGAATAACGCACATGTCCTATTGCGTGTTGCCCTAATAATTTCTTAAGTAAATTTTCACTAAATACACTTCGTACACTTCCTTCATTCTTGAGTCCGATTAAATGATTTGAATCCGATGTGACAATACCACACCCTTCTTGACCTCTGTGTTGAAGCGCATGAAGACCATAGTAACTAAGGTTTGCGGCATTCTCAACGTTATAAACCCCAAATACCCCACATTCTTCATGTAACTCACGATCATAGATTAGACTAATTTCTTGCATAAGATCCCTCATTTCGATAGACGCGCTAATATCTCCTGATATGCATCTTCCACGTTTCCTAAATCACGTCTAAAACGATCCTTATCCAATTTCTTCTGAGTTAATGTATCCCATAATCGACAGGTATCCGGACTGATTTCATCAGCTAACACAATAGTCCCATCCAATTTACGTCCAAATTCGATTTTGAAGTCGACTAAGGTAATATCTATATTTTTAAATAAATCGATTAATAATGTATTTATTTTTAATGTTAAATCTTTGATTTCTTTCAAATCAGATTCACTCACAACGTTTAGTGCTAACGCATGATCCTCATTGATTAATGGATCCCCTAATTCATCATTCTTAAAACAAAGTTCATAGATAGGTTTAGGCGCTACCGTTCCTTCTTTAATATCTAAGCGTTTTGCCATAGAACCCGCAATGATATTACGAACGATGACTTCTAATGGAATAATACTTACTTTATGACAGAGTTGATCACGATCATTGAGTGTTTCAATATAATGTGTTGGAATATTATTTTTATGGAGATGATTAAAGATAATGGTAGATATCGCATTATTGAGTTCACCTTTATGATTAATTTGTGCTTTCTTTACCCCATTAAAGGCAGTCGCATCATCTTTATAATGAATGATAATCTTATCATTCTCTTCAACTGTATAAAGTTGTTTAGCCTTACCTTCATAAATCATATTTAGTTTGTTCATTTTGACCCTCTTCTGAAGTAATTTACTCCATTTTCAAACAATTTCATTTCAACCATATCCGGTATATTCTTATAACAACCATCCACAATTCTTTCTGTATGACCCATCTTACCTAAGATTCTTCCACATGGAGAGATAAGCCCTTCAATCGCATAACTTGAACCATTCACGTTTACCAATGGATCCATACTCGCTATTCCATCTTCATTCACATATTGAAACGCAATTTGACCTTTTTCAACACAAGATTGATATAAATCATGACTCATGACTAATCGTCCTTCTCCATGACTGAGTGGAACTTGACTTACTTGTCCTAAGCCATCTTTTAGCCAAGGAGATCCGTCTGTACTTTGTCTAACTCTTGCCATCGTAGAAATATGACGATGAATTGTATTATGGGCTAGTGTCGCATCCGTTTCATTTAATTCTCTAATCTCCCCATAAGGTAGATAGCCTGTTTTTATAAGAGCCTGAAATCCATTGCATATCCCAATAATTAGACCATCACGAGCTAATAATCGTTTTACTGCATTCTTAACATATTCATTATTTAGAATATTGACAATAAACTTAGCACTTCCATCCGGTTCATCTCCTCCAGAGAATCCACCTGGAAGAGCCAAGATATGAGACTCATCTAATCGATGGCAGAAATCATGAATCGATTCTTTCAATGCGTTCGCATCTAAATTACGAATTAAACTAATGTGAGGTTGTGCACCCGCTTTTTCAAATGCACGAGCTGTATCAACTTCACAATTCGTACCTGGGAATACCGGAATCACAACGTGTACTTCTTTAACACTCGGATGTGCGTAAGGAATATGTCCAATGGATGTTGTTATGGTATCTATGGATAGTGATTGGTTATGACCTTTGATTGGATATAAGAATTCGAGTCCACTGATATAAGCTGTTTTCGCATGGTCATATTCAATTGATATACCATTAAACATAAATCCTTGTTGTGTTACATCCCCTAAGTAATCAAACTCATTTAAGTTTGTATCTGGAGAAACTTCTAACAGTATAGATCCACACATATCTTCCATAAGATTATGATTTGTTTGGATATTTAAGCCTAAATTATTACCAAAAGACATTTCACAAAGTGTTGAAACAAGAGAATTCTTAACCACATTTGCGCTTATAATTTTCTTATTTTGGATGAGTTTTTCTACTTTAGAATAATTCGATTTGATCGATTCTAAATCGAATAGTCCATTATCACTTCTTTTTGCATAAACAAGATAAATCTTATTTCCAACATTCTTCGTCTCATTCGATAAAACTTTATCTACTTCAGAATATGAACACGCAAAACTAATAAATGTATCTAATACATCTTTTTCATTAAAGGATCCACTCATACTATCCTTACCACCAATAGCAGGTCGATTGAAACAAGATTGTACAGACTGTGCTCCAAGTAATGTTTGAATGACATTTCCCCACTTCTTAGGATCTTGGTATAATTTCGCAAAATATTCTTGGAAAGAAAAGTAAATATTTTCGATTTGTCCACCAACACAAATCGTCTTCGCAATACTTTCAAGGACAGATGCTTGTGCACTTAAGAATGGATTTATCTCACTAAGTGATGGATTAAATCCATAACTCAAGATACTAACTGTCGATGTATTTCCTTTTTCCATCGCAATTTTTTGAACACTTGCGATCGATGGAGTTAATTGGTATTTACCTCCTAAAGGATATAGAACAGTCGTTGCCCCAATACTCCCATCAAATTGTTCAATCAATCCTTTTTGACTTGTTACATTCAAACTATTTAAATGTTGAAGAAGGGATAATTCGTTAAATTCAATCGACTTATTTTTTAGTATTGGTTTTTGAACAAGTATTGATTTAACTTTTTGTCTAACTCCATTTGTATTAATCAAATTACGATCAAGATCAACAACAACTTGGTCATAATACTTCATGCATAAACGATTGTTATCTGTAATACGAGCCACAATACTTACCTCAATATTTTCAGATTTTGCGTACTCCATGAATAATTCGCAATCCTGTGGATCAACGACAACCGCCATTCTTTCTTGACTTTCACTAATCGCGATTTCTGTTGGATTTAAGCCCTCATATTTAAGTGGTACTTTATCTAACCAGATCTCACATCCATCCGCTAATTCACCAATCGCAACACATACTCCACCCGCCCCAAAGTCATTAGACTTTTTGATTAGTTTTGTGACATTCGGATTTCTAAATAAACGTTGAAGTTTTCGTTCTTCTGGCGCATTTCCCTTTTGAACTTCACTTCCACTTTGTTTAAGACTTAAGTTGGAGTGTATCTTAGATGAACCGGTTGCGCCACCTATCCCATCTCTTCCAGTTCTTCCACCTAATAGAATGACACAATCATTTACTTCAGGTTTTAAACGTTTAACATATTCTTTTTTAACTGCACCAACTACAGCCCCACACTCAAGGTGTTTAGCAACATACGAAGAATGATAAATCTCTTTTACATAACTGGTACATACACCAATTTGATTTCCATACGACGCATTCCCTTGTGTTGCCTTTGAAGCAATGATTCGTTGCGGGAGTTTATTCTCAAGGGTTGAATCAAAGGATTCTTTCACATTCCCACAACCACTGATACGCATGGCTTGATAGACATAACTTCTTCCACTAAGTGGATCTCGGATAGCACCTCCAATACAGGTTGATGCCCCTCCAAAAGGTTCTATTTCAGTAGGATGATTGTGTGTCTCATTTTTAAACATGAGTAACCATTCTTCTTTGCCTTGATCTGTATTCACATCAATCACTACACTGCAAGCATTGATTTCATCACTGATTTCCACTCTAGGATCTTTACGATAACGTCCGAACATCGTCGCTAATTCCATTAATGTGATTGCTTTGTGTTCACGATTCAGTTGTTTACGCATTTCATAAAATTGGTTTAACGTCTCTTTTATGACATAGGAATATGGACTTTCTTCTATCTCAATATCAGTAATCTCTGTTTCAAAAGTTGTATGTCGACAATGGTCACTCCAATACGTATCCAACACCTTAAACTCGGTATAACTTAGATCTCTTTTCTCATGTATCTTGAAGTAATCCTGAATGAGCTTTAAGTCATCCATGGTCATTGCGGCACTTTCCTTTTTTAGAAATGCTTGAAGATCAAAATCAGTCCATTCACAGAAATCATTTATCTTGGGTTCTTTTTGTATGTCTATTAGATTTATTTCTTTATCTAATTCTTTAACTCTCATTTCGACCGGATTAATCCAAAATTTAATAAATCGATTTTCTTCATCTTTACTTAAAACTCGATTAAATAAAACGACTTGGAACGATTTAACACTTGGATTTGATTCAAAATTCAAACATTTCAAACATTGGACAGCGCTATCCGATCGTTGATCATACTGTCCAGGAAGTGGTTCACGCGCAATAATTGTCCCATTCACTTTTGGGAGTGTGTCAAATACGTTATCAACCATAGGTTCACTGAAAACATACTTAATCGCCTTATCGATATCATTACTACTAATATCATTTACGGTATATCCATTAAGAACACGAACATCACAATCAATTTGTAAAAGATTGTGACATTGTGATTTAAGATCAATCGAGTCTTGCGCAAACCCATTTCGTTTCTCGGTATAGACTATTAAGTTCATCGTTTAATTCTCCATTCTTGTGCAATTTCATAGATCTGTTCAATTGTGTCACCTGTAAATGTGATATGACCTATTTTTCGATTATCACGATTTTCTTTTTTACCATATAAATGGACATGAACTGATTGATTTGAATTCATTTTTAACTTGCTCATTACTTGATTAAAGTCTTGACCTAATATGTTTTGCATAAGACTTACTTGGAATGTTTTTGGCTCTACCTTTGAGCATCCTGTAATGGCATAAATATGACTATCAAATTGACTGATATCACATGAATCAATCGTTCCATGACCTGAATTATGAGGTCGTGGTGCTAGTTCATTAAAATAAAGTTGATTGTCTTTCACAAAAAACTCAACGGCTAAAATACCTTTATAGTTAAAGGTTTCAATTATCTTCTTTGTATATTCTATTGCGATTTCTTTTAAATCCTTTGAAACTTGAGCAGGATAAAGACTAGTGTGTAGAATCCCATTAATATGCTTATTTTCAAATGGTTCATAAGCAACTATTCCATCTTTATATCCACATGCGATAACACTTATTTCTGTATCGAATAAACATAATTCTTCCGCAATATAATCGTGTGGAAAATCTAAATCAATAAATATAAGATCTTCTTTTCGTTTTACACTGATTTGACCTTTTCCATCATAACCAAAGCGACGAGTCTTTATAATGATGGGATAGTTCAAAGAAAGATTATTTAATTCATCCATAGTTGAAAAAGGTTCAAACTTAATCGTAGGAATGCCTAAATATTGAATTGTACTCTTTTCTAATAAACGATCTTGAGAAACTCTAAGACAATCATAGCCTTGTGGAACTTGGTTTAATTGACTGACTTTCATAAGTTGATCGACATCGATATTCTCAAACTCATAGGTCATCACATCAGATAGCTGAGCTAATTCTGTTAATGCGATCTCATCTGAATACGATGCACAGATAAAGTGGTGAGCTAAATGAGCACAGGGACAATCCATATCTGGATCAAGTACTGCGACTTTATAGCCTTGTCTAATCAGGGAGTAAGCCATCATTTTACCGAGTTGGCCTCCACCGATAATTCCAATGGTAGCGGGAGGGGTTATTCTTAACATGGAAACTCACTTTCTCGAACTTGTTTAGCGAGTTTTTCTGCATAATCATCAAGTTTTTTAGCGATGGATTCATCATGGATGCTTAGGATTCTTAATGCGCCTAATACCGCATTCTTTGCGCCAGGAACACCAATTGCGGTAGTAAGAACGGGAATACCAGCTGGCATTTGGACTATGGATAATAAACTATCCATTCCATTTAATGCTTGGCTCTTTACAGGCACACCGATAACAGGGAGTGTTGTGAGAGAAGCAATCATACCAGGAAGATGAGCTGCACCTCCAGCTGCCGCAATTATGACTTGAACACCTCTGTCCCTTGCGTTCTTAGCGTACTCAAACATATCTTCTGGCGTTCGGTGTGCACTCACAACTTTCTTCTCATAACAAATCTCAAATTCATCTAAAATCAATAAAGCATCTTTTAATGTCTCATAGTCTGAGATTGATCCCATCACCACTGAGACTTGAATAGGTGTATCCATGTTTTTCTCCTTAAATAAATAAAAGACACTGGTAACAGTGCCTCTAGAAAAAACAAAAATAGCTAAAAAGCCTATTGTTGTTTTGTAGTCCTGTTAAAGGTAACAGGGTAGAGACTTGCGAACCATCTTATCGCGATTATACAAAACGATTGAGTTGTGCTTGAATGATAAATCATTCCTATAAAGTGGATTTTTTTAACCATCCTCTTTATATCTGTCTATTCTACACTAAGCTCTATTAATTTAAAAGCAATGAAAGGAATGTAAATAATGAAAGTTTATGAAATAAAAAAGAGTCACATAAACTACTTGTGACCCTCTGTTGGTACGATACAAATAAACTTTAATACAGTATTCGATTTGTTTTGGAATTGATGTAACTCATTTGATGGAACATACGCATACGATCCAGCTTTAATTTCATTCTCGACTCCATTCAAGAAAAGAGTTCCTTCTCCTTCGATAATATAATTTATATGAGGCCAAGGATGTTGGTGACGTGGAGTAAAACCATTTGGTTCTAACTCAAATACGCGCATAACGTGATTATCCCAACCTTCTTTTTCTCCAACTAATACTCTCATTTTTGCCTTATCCGCAAGTGGATTATTTACAACTTTATTTTCTAATTCTTCTACATGTCCGAGTGGCATAGGTTTACCTCTTTTTTTAATAGTCAAATAGTATCATATTCTAATCTAATTTGAGTAATAAATACTCATAAATCAAATTTTATCTATTAATCAAACTTTTAAGTTATACTCAAATTAATACTATGAACAAAATAATAAATCCTTTCATTGAACAAGGCACAATCACAAAAAAGAACTATTTTGAAGGATGGTATTTTAAACAAGTAAATCAAGAACTCGATAAAACGATTAGTTTCATTTTTGGTTATAGTACGAATCCAAAAAATCCACATAGCTTTATCCAAGTTATAAAAACACATCCTTTACAAACATCTTATATCTCTTTTCCTCTTGAATCATTTAAGTCTGTTAGAGATGGATATCAGATAGAGAAATGTTTCTTTTCTTTAAATAAACTAGAAATACATATTGAAGATGATTCGATTCAGTGTCATGGATCATTAAACTTTTCAAATCAACTTGAGTTATCAAGTCATAATCCATATATGCCTAACATTATGGGACCTTTTACCTATATTCCCAATATGGAATGTAATCATGGAGTTGTGAGTATGTCACATAGTGTAAATGGAAATCTTACAATTAATGATGAAGTTTGGAACTTTAAACAGGATAAAGGTTATATTGAAAAAGATTGGGGTACTTCATTCCCAAAACGATATATCTGGATTCAAGGAAATCATTTTAGTGATAATACTACTTCATTTATGTTAAGTATTGCCCATATTCCATTCTTAGGATTTAGTTTTGAAGGATTAATAGCGCAATTAAATACAAACAAAAGATCATATCGATTCGCGACGTATACTGGATCCTATAAATCACAGTTAATAAAAAACAATCATGGTTTCATTTTAATCATCAAACGTGGATTCTATCGACTTATTGTGGATGTGATTATGGACGATCGAATCGATCTAGTATCTCCTAAAAATGGACTTATGCAAAATACAATCAAAGAAGGATTAGGGGGGAATGTAAAACTATCACTCTATCACTTTAATCATTTGATTTTAGAAGATACCTCCACAAACTGTGGTATTGAAATAGAGGGATATTAAAAAAGCGCAGAGCGCTTAATTCTCAATAGATAATGACCTAGCATGAATTTCTTCAAGTTCTTTATGTCCTAAGACAATCTCACTTATTAATGCGATTCCTAGAATCCCAAAAATATTCAATCCAAAACGAATAAGTGTAAAATTCAAGCCCATTGAGGAAGCCTCAAATATTAATAACGGTATTTTTGTGGTGGACCAAGCACCAATTAAAATAAGTACATTCCTAAATGAACTTCCTTTTTTTAATAGTGTTAATGCAACTGGAAATGCGGCATATAAAGGCCCAGCAGCGGCAGACCCTAAAAAGAACGCAAGTAGAATACCCATTATCCCACTATCTTTTCCCATCATCTTAACCATCGTCTCTCGTTTAACCCAGACATCAAGTAAACCTAATAAAATAAATACAGGAGGTAGTACTAGAATCATCTCCAACAAACTTGAACTTGTTTTTTGAGTGCTCATGTTAAATAGAGATTCATTTATAAAATATAAGACACCATATCCTAAAATAAGTATAAAAAATAAACGATAACGCTTTAAGTTCTTCATTTTAAAAATACTCCTAACATAAAGGCCACAAATAATGAGAATACAAACGCAAGTGAATTTCTAAGGATTGCGGCTTTCTTACCAAAAAACTTAATTTCAAGTGGGACTGTCACAATCCCAACCATCATTAGTGTCGAGATAAATGCGCCAATTTGCATATAACCTGCCCCATTATTTAATAGAGCAGAAGCAAGTGGGAAAGCAATGAATCCTGGAATGAGTGTAATTGAACCTATAATTGACGCAATTAATACACCCTTCCAACCAGATTCTTGTCCAATTAATTCTGATATTTGATTAGCGTTTAAAATACTTAAGACAAATCCAATGATCAATAAAATACTTAAAAATTGCGGAAGAATATTCTCAAATGATTTCCATGCTTTTTTTAGAGCTAGGATTGTCTTATCTTTAGATTTATAAAAAGATACACCTAGTGCTAATGCAGTAATAATATAGATTGTACTATCCATGATGAGGTCCTTTTCCATGCGATCCACATCCATGACATTCATGGCCAACTAATTCGATATTGAGTTCGTGTGCTAAGTATGAGTTTAGTGCTTCTACTACACTCTTATTTTCCGCATTGATTGTTTTAATACCTAATGTAATTAATCGATTATATGCACCTTTACCCATAGAGTTCATAATTAATACATCGACTCCAAGATTCTTTAAGAATTGTGGTCTTGCTTGATGCACATGTATCTCATCATGAATATCTTCTTGATTTATTACTTTATTATCCACTATTTCATAAATTCTAAAATCATTACAATGACCAAAGTGATCCGCAACTTTTTCTCCATCTAGTCCTATTGCGATTTTCATATTAACTTCTCCCTTTTCATTTAAATAATTACTCATATCATCATCCAAGTTAAATGATACAATTCCACCGTCTATCTCGAGTACTTTCCCTAATACAAGTGCTTCCGCGATTTTTAATCGAGCACTGGCATAGATTCTTTGAACGGTAGTTCGACTCACATTCATGGTTTGTGCACAATTCTCTTGACTTAATCGTTCATAATCACATTTTCGTATCACATCAAACTCATCCATTGTAAGAGTTATAGTTTCATCATTTTGAATTTTCTCTGGAATGAATCGACAACAAACTGGTTTTTCTCTAATACTTCTCTCTTTGATTGGTCTTGGCATATACCCTCGTTATGAACATATGTTCATAACTATTATATTCTTTTCTTTAAATTTTGCAAGAAAAAACCAAATGGTATCGTGCAAGGAGTATCATTTGGTTTCTTTTTTTATATCAACTATGAATTAACGTTTTAGTGCAGCACTTTCGCCTGCGATACGTCCGAATACAGTGATATCAGCTAATGCATTACCACCTAAACGGTTAGATCCATGAATACCACCAGTTACTTCACCCGCTGCATATAAACCTGGGATGATTGCGCCTGTCGCATCTAAAACCTGAGTATATTCATTGATTTCAACACCACCCATCGTATGGTGAACTGTTGGAACACGTGCACCTGCATAGTATGGAGGAGTATCAATCTTCTTATCAAATAATGTTCTTCCAAATGCATCAGGTTTTCCAGAATCTACAGCAGCGTTGAATTCTTCAACTGCTTTAACAAGATTAGCAGGATCTACACCGATTTG
Organism: Bacillota bacterium; assembly: GCA_021847325.1. Taxonomy (GTDB): domain Bacteria; phylum Bacillota_I; class Bacilli_A; order Erysipelotrichales; family Erysipelotrichaceae; genus UBA2212. The sequence goes on along the minus strand of JAJZTY010000019.1, from coordinate 10,363 downwards.
TTCAGCAAGTTCTTCTAATGTATCACCTTTAAATGCACGACCTTGAGCAATTAAGTCATCAATCGTTTCATTAAAGTTATTTTTAGTTTCTTTTGTAGGATAATTTTTCGCATCCAATACAACCCACATCATTGTATCTTCTTGTTCAAACAATGCCTTCGTCATAACGTCACGACGTTGACCTTCATCCACGAAACGATTTCCAGACTTATTAACGAAGATACGGTTTTCAACAGCTTGTTCGATATTACCACTTAAGCTACCCGTTACTGGATCTCCCATTGGTAATAATTGAATGTTGGATAAACCAATTAAATTAGCTCCAACTGCTTCAGCCATTACAAGACCATCGCCTGTTGCGCCAGGATGATTGGTTGTTTTAATTCCAGCTAAAGATGGCCAAGTTTCATTGTATTTCTCTAACATTTCTTGATTAGCAGAGAATCCACCTGTCGCAAGAATAACACCATTATTCGCATGTAGGATTACATCCCCTTCAAGAGATTCAGCTTTAACGCCTGTTACACGTCCTTCTTCAAAAACAAGTTCTAATGCTTCAGTATCAAGTAAAACTTCAATTCCTTCATTACTATCAATATAATTTTGATAAGTACTAATAAAACCAGTTCCAAGTGGAGTAGTTGGTTTATGAGCTCTTGGCCACATACCGCCTAATACAGTGAAAACTTGATCTTTAAATGTCATACCTAATTCTTCTAACCATTGAACTGCAGAATATGCATTTTCAACTAAAGTACGAATTAAAACAGGATTTCCTAATTTATCTCCGCCTTCGTAAGTTTGAGTATAGTGTTTTTCAACTGAATCCTCAATTCCTTGAGCACCTTGACGAACAGGGTCAACCGCATTCATCGCACCACCAGAAAGAATTGTATTACCACCTAAACGAGACATTTTTTCAACAACAATAACAGTCGCACCATTTTGATGAGCAGAAACAGCTGCAGCTAAGCCAGCTCCTCCGCCCCCAATAATAACGACATCTGCAGTATATTCTTTAGTTTCGCCTTTAACAGCTTCTTTATCATTCTTAACGAGTAATTTATCAATATCAGCACCAGCTTGTTTTAGTGCTTCAGTAACACCATTAATGATCGCTTTACTTGAAACAGTTGCGCCAGAAATTGTATCAACCGCTAAACTTTGATTTTCAACAATCGCTACTGGAATACGTTCAATCGCCGCATCAGAAATGCTTGGACTTTCCATGTGTTTTAAAATATTAACTTCTAAGATTTCAGACTCACTAACCACAACTTCAACTGTAAGATCACCATTGTGACCTGCAACAGTTGCCTCATATGTACCTGCTTTATATGAAACAGCACTGTCTGAGGATTGGCAACCAAACAATGTCATTACTAATAAAAGGCTTAGCATAACTGAAAGCAATTTTTTCGTAAAACTTCTTTTCATTTCCCTCATTATTCCTCTCTCTTTAAATGAGCTATCCCGAATTAAAAACTAAATCTTAACGTTTGATTTCTTATTAACTTAAATGTTTTTCTAGAAAAAATTTGATTCATATTTCATTAAAATATCAACTTGAGAATATTTTAACGAACTAGTTCACTGAACGGACTCATTATAATATACGAATAAATAGAGAGTCAATAGAATTTGTTAATATATTATCAAGCATTTTTCACAAGTGAAATTATGTTATACTAGAATCATTCATTATGACTCAAGAAAAACAAACAAATCGGCAAATTCAAGCCCAACAAACTAAAGATAAAGTCTATCAAGTCGCTATTCACTTATTTGAAACAAAAGGATTTGAAAATATTACTGTAGATGAAATATGCAAGGTTGCGAATGTTTCTACAGGTACGTTTTATAATGTGTTTAAATCTAAATATGAGATTCTTGATCGAATATTTGAGTTAGCCGATATTTACTTTTCAGAAAAATACAGTGATATGATTAATTGTTCATCGGCAAAGGATTGTATCCTAAATTATTTTGATTGTTATGCTGAATACAATCAAAAGTGTGGATTAGAATTCACTAAGCAATTATATAATGTTAAAAATAATCTCTTTGCGAAAGATAATAGAGTCATGCAAAATATTCTCAATGATATTATTAAAGATGGACAAAATAAAAATGAACTTACTTCAAGTATAAGTTCTAATGAAATAGTTCAGTTCTTATTCGTTTGTGTTAGAGGTGTAGTTTATGATTGGTGTCTTAGAGATGGAAAATTTGATTTAAAGAATAGAATACATGAATATGTAAATCGATTAATACAAACATTATAAAACCCTAGTTGCCTAGGGTTTTATGTTTATTGGTTTCTTCCAAATTGTTTATTCTGTCTTAATGACATATTACGATTCTGAGGATCTTGAGTTAGATCACAATCAACTGGAGTTTTACCATCTTGATATGCTTCAAACGTTGCTAAATGATTTTCAGATGCCTTTTGTAAGTTTGTGAAGACTCTTTCTACATTGGTTGGTAGGTCTTGATCCAAATACTTATCATATAATGCGATATTATTCTTCTCTGCATCAACTCCAATCGCATAGGCTTCTTCAAGTGAATCAGGTACTACTGCAGATTTACTTCCATCATCACTTGGCACATCTAATCCATATACTTCGAATAATCGTGTCAATGCGTTGATATGCATAGTTTCTGCTCTAACGAGACTCGTGAATGGAGTTTGTGCACCAAATTCATCAATGATTGCTTGATATTCTGCACGAGCTCTATACTCATCCTTAATCAATACCGTAAACATGGCTTCTAAATCTTTTAACTCATCTGGAGTTACAGCCTCAGCTTGAATAACACTTTGTCTTACTTGATTGGAAGTTTGATTACCATATTTTGCGTCGACTGACATGAAGGTTGAACCGATAAGTAATCCTCCAACACTTAAACTAATTAATCCTTTTACTAATGTTTTGTTCATATAGTTAATTTCTCCTAAAGCATTTGCTTTACAAACCCATCTTAGAAGAAAAATGTCACAGAAATGTGTCGAAACTAATCTATTTCTGTGACAAGTTATTCAAACTCTATATTAATTTATAATTCAATGCACTATACGTACGATATCCACCAGATAGATTGTATAGGTTTGTAAAACCATAGCTTTTTAGAATCATAATCGCTAAATACGCTCTTAATCCAACAAAACAATTCACGACAATCGGAGTATCTTTCGGTACATTGATTTCACTTATTCTTGTACGTAATTCATCTACTTCAATATTTACAGAGCCAAAGATCGAACCCTCCGCAAACTCTTCGGGTGTACGAACATCTAAGAAGAACGCATTTTGTTTAATGAATTCTTCAACTTGACTTGGATACGTAACTTTATAATGACCATCAATAATATTCTCTGCTATATAACCAAGTATATTTACTGGATCTTTCGCAGAAGAGAATGGTGGTGCATACGCTAACTCAAGATCACTTAGTTCAGTAACTTTCAGTTTTGATTTAATAGCTGTCGCAATGACATCAATACGTTTCTCAGTTCCCTCTTCACCAACAGCCTGTGCACCAAGTATTTCTAGTGTTTCAGGATGGTAGAGTAGCTTTAGAGAAATATTTGTCGCATTTGGATAATAAGACGCATGATTGTTTCGATGGGCATGGATGGCTTGATAAGGTATTTTCTTCATTTCCAACATACGTTGATTATTACCTGTAGCTGAAACAGTAAGATTAAACACTTTAAGAACAGATGTTCCTAAAGAACCTTTGTATTCTACATCTTTCCCATTAATAATATCCGCTACTAAACGTGCTTGACGATTGGCTGGCCAAGCGAGAGCGATTGCGGTATCTCCCTTAGTCACAAAATCCTTTACTTGAATCGCATCTCCTAAAGCATAGAATCCATCCACAACCTCTTGTGTCTGTGCATCAAGAACTTGTAACTTGGATGTTGTGACAATATGACCTCGAGGCCCAACCAATACATCTGCTTTTTTCGCCAATGTATTTTCAGGTACTACTCCAATCGATAAGATAATTAAATCTGTATCAATCACTTTCCCACTTTCGAGATGAATTTTCTTTCCTTCTTCACTGAATTTAAGTAGTCCGTCACCTAAGACAAGATGTACACCCTGTTCATTTAATTCTTGATGAACGAGTTGTGCCATTTCAAAATCAAGAGGCGCTAACACTTGAGACATCTTTTCTACAATCGTAACTTTAATTCCTCTTTCAGTTAAATTTTCAGCCATCTCAACTCCGATAAAACCACCCCCTACTACTACCGCTGTTTTTGGGTGAGTTGTTTCAATCGCATTGTATATGGCATCTGTATCCGCTATATTACGTAGAACATATAGATTCTTCGATTCTTTAAGTCCTTCAATCGGTGGCTGAATTGGTTTCGCACCTGGTGAAAGAATTAATACATCATACGATTCTTCATATATTTCATTGGTAAGTACTTTACGAACAGTAACTTTTTTATCTTTTCGATTAATTTCTACAATTTCTGAGAAATTACGAATGTCTAGGTTAAAACGTTCTGACATCCCTTCAACTGTTTGAACCAATAAATCTTCACGATCTGTAATCACATTCCCAATATAGTATGGTAATCCACAGTTCGCAAAACTAATATACTCGTCACGTTCAAATATAATGATTTGATCATGTTCGTTTAAACGTCTGAGTCTAGCAGCGGCTGTTGCGCCACCCGCAACACCCCCAATAATAACGATTTTCTTCATACTATTTGACTAACCCATATTTCCAAGAACCGACACCGCCAATGTTATAAACATTGGTATAACCAACACGTTTTAAATAAGCTGTCGCATCAGAAGCACGTCCTCCACTAAGACAAATCACAAAAATAGTTTGATCTTTCTTTGGTAGTGCTGATTGAAAGCGATTTGGTAGTGTATCTAATGGAATATTGACACTACCTTTTACATGACCTTCTCTATACTCTTCTTTTGTACGAACATCAATGAGTTTGATGCTTGAATCGTTTTGAAGTTGTTCATATGCCTTATCTTGACTTAAATGATTTGATTGAAAAAAATTGAACATAATAGACCCTTTCCTAGTTCGTTTGACTTAAACTTTCATATTCTGTTTCATAAACCTGTATAAATTCGAGTAATCTCTCAATTTTAGAGAAATTGATAAATCGACTTTCTCTAAGAATTTCACGATTCTCAGACCACACTATAATCGTTGGGACTGTAAAAACTTGATGTTGACCAGCAATTTCAGGATATTTCCCCGCATCAACCGCCACATATCGAACACCATAATTCTCAAGCAAATCTTTCAATCGTGGTTCAATCGCATGACAAACTCCACAGCTTTCAGTCTGAAATAACATCACAAATGGTTTTTGTGTAGATTTAAAGCTATGTAGCTGATTGATTGGATTAGATATTTGAACTCTATGACTCATACAGCCTCCTTTATACAATGTCTTGAAACATTACGTGTCTATTATAAGGGGACACTTCTTGAATTACAATAGAATTGACTAAAAAAAGAGTTTATTCAACTCTTTCTCGATTATTATAGTTCACCCATTAATTTACGAGCTTGTTCAAGTATCTTTTGACCATTCATGGATCCATACGATACCATATCCATCGGTTCTACCGGACATGTTTTAATCGCATCTTGATACTTCTTTAACATATGACGAACTTGAGGCGCAACCAATACTACATCCGCATCCGTTGATTTACTAACAACCGTACTTGTATCATACGCATCACACGTATAATCAAATCCACCTGCTTTAATCGCATCTCTAACCTTTAAAACCAATAAACTACTCGACATCCCAGCTCCACAAAATAGCACAATTTTCTTCATAGAATTTTCTCCATTATGCTTATTCTAACGATACCATTTCATAAAATCAATCATTATTTATGATACTTACCCGTAAACTCATTAACTTCAACTTTTATAACAGAAACCTGATTTACCATTTTCTCATCAAATTCAAATTCTCTTTGCGTTTCATGTTTCATGAGTAAACTTAATCCTTTTAGTTTTTCATTATAATCACTTACAATACTTGCCTTACCATTTCCAATAATACTTTTAAACCCAAATGAATAATCACAAGCCTTCTCCCCTTCAATTAAGCGATGATCACAATCCATTTCGATACAAACATTGGGATTGTTTATAATCGCATCAATTTTACGTCCAACATGCGCACTATGAAAATATAAATTTAAACGTTGATTAATGTATTCATATCCATAATTTAAAGGCACAATATACATTCCCTTATCATCTATTAATCCTAAATGACAAATTCTACATTCTTCCACAATAGATAGTAAATCATTAATATCTGTTACTTCGCGATCTTTTCGTCTCATATTAACCTTCCAACTTACTTAAGTCCAACTCAAAATACTTAGCCCCTTCAATAGGATTATCATAATACGACTCTATTTCTTTAAATCCAATTGAAGTATATAAACCAATTGCCGGTTTCATTGTATCAAGTGTATCCAAAAGAATAGAATGATAACCAATATCTAACGCATCTTGTATTATTCGTTGAATAAGTCGTTTACTAATCCCTAAACCACGATATCCATTACGAACAAATAATCGTTTTAATTCAGCCCTAATGTCATCATATCGTCTTAATGCGATACAACCAACAACTTTATTATCAAGGTACGCAATATATAAGCGTCCATCGGGTTCAGAATATTTACCAGGTAGAGATTTTAATTCTTCTTCAAAGTCTTGAAAACATAGATCAATCTCAAGTGAGTTCGCATACTCTCTAAAAAGTTGTCTTATTTCATCAAGTTGATTCATTGCGGAAATTACTTTGATATTCATAGTTCATTTCACTTTCTTATTAGATTTTTTACTTCAATAGTTAAAATAGTACTAAATAAAATCTCAAAAATAATCATCATTCCCGTTAGAACATATACTTCATAGTTCATCCCAACAAACAATGCGACAAATGGGATAACAATTGACATAATCGCATAAATTCTAGATTGATACAACCAAGCATAAGGCAGTAAATGTGCTCCAAATATCATCGCAATAACCATAACAAGTTTATCCGGAACAGTTGGATATACCCACATCGCAATCAATAAATATAACATTTGATTAAGTGAAAAAATAATTCCGAGTTGATTTAATGGATTCGACTTATCCGAGAAGTTTACTTTTATAAGTTTAGATACAAAAAACGCCAATGGTACTAATGGGGCGGTTGCGGAAAAAGTTAATAGATTTTTTGTAAGAATGGGTAAGTTTGTTAAATGTATCCCAGTAACCAGTGACCATATAACAATGGATGAGAGTATGAAGTGTAATCCTTTTTTCTGTTTAATCGCACAATCTAATCTTAATTGATCTAAATTCATTTTATGTCCCCTATATTACAATTATTTAAATTATAACTTAATTTAGAAGAATTGATAAAAATACTTGACTTGGAGTTAACTCAAGGGTTTACAATGTGCTTATCAAGGAGGATAAACAATGGAATATGTAAAATTAGGAAATACAGGTCTTGATGTTTCACGTATCTGTTTAGGTTGTATGGGATTTGGGGATGTATCTACAGGATTTCATCAATGGGTAGTAGATGAGGAAAAAAGTAGAGAAGTAATCAAACACGCATTAGATTTAGGCATTAACTTCTTTGATACAGCGAATGTTTATTCCGCTGGAACAAGTGAAGAGTATTTAGGTCGTGCGTTAAAGGATTTTGCGGATCGTGATAAAGTTGTGATTGCGACAAAGGTTAATTTTAGAATGCATGAAGGTCCTAATGGGGCTGGTTTATCACGAAAAGCGATTATGAGTGAAGTTGAGAAGAGTTTAAAACGACTTCAAACCGATTATATTGATTTGTACATTATTCATCGATGGGATTATAACACTCCAATTGAAGAAACAATGGAAGCTCTACATGACTTAGTTAAGGCTGGTAAAGTTCGCTATATAGGAGCGTCCGCAATGTATGCTTGGCAATTTCAAAAAGCACAATATGTCGCAGAGAAGAATGGATGGACTAAGTTTGTGTCTATGCAAAATCACTATAATTTAATCTATCGTGAAGATGAAAGAGAACTTATTCCTTTCTGTATTGAAAGTAAAGTCGCACTAACACCGTATAGTCCTCTTGCGTCGGGACGATTAACTCGTGCTAAAGCAGAGGGATCTCTTAGATCTGAGACAGATAAAACACAAAAGATGAAGTATGGTTCTATGGAAGAAATCGATCAACCAATTATTGATCGTGTAGGAGAGCTTGCTGAGAAGTATGGTGTCTTAAGATCTCATGTCGCATTAGCTTGGTTGTGGAATCGTGCTGCGGTGGTATCTCCTATTATTGGCGCAACAAAATTAAGTCATTTAGATGATGCGGTAGAAGCACTTAAATTAAAGTTAACTGATGATGATATGAATTATCTTGAAGAAATGTATCAACCTCATCAATTAGTAGGATTAATTCCTTACTCATATCGATAAAAAGAAAAGATTCAACAGTTTAATGTGTTGAATCTTTTTATTTAATCACAATGACAATCGTTACTTCCTGTCGAAGGACATGAACCACATGTGACACCACGTCTACGATCAAGAACAACTTTTCGAACAGCTAAACCAATAATCACTACCAATATAACAATAACAATTATATCTGTCATACTAAGCTCCTTCGCTACTTAATGTTAAGTTCGCTTGTTCATTACGTTTGATGAGATATGTTATAAATCCAATATAAATCACAACGCCAATTAAACCTAATAAGGTACCCTGCCCCAATTGACCTGTTGTGATAAGTGTTCCAATTTGATAAATAAAGTATGCTAATGTATATCCCATGCCTAATTGGAATCCAATTGCGCCAAATAACCATTTCTTACTATCTAACTCAGCATTCATTGCGCCAATTGCCGCAAAACAAGGTGGAGTAAATAGGTTGAAACATAAATAAGCAAGTGCCGCAACAGTTGTAAGACCCATAATAGATGCAACTTCGCCAGAACCAGACACCAATACCAATTCTTCCGTATTAATAAAGTTTGTTATTCCAAACACGACCGCTAGAGTCCCAACCACGTTTTCTTTCGCAATGAATCCAGTAATTGCGGCAGCGGCTAATTGCCATAATCCAAACCCTAATGGAATAAATAAAATAGATAATGGTCCTGCTAAGCTCGCAAGGATACTTGTAGAAGCCATTCCTTCTTCAACCAATTGGAAATTCCAATTAAATGTCTGCATCACTTGAACGAGTGTATTACTAATAAGAATAATCGTAACGGCTTTAATAACGAACTGTTTACCTTGAGAAATCATAGAGATAAAAGCGCGTTTAAAGCTTGGAAAACGATATTCAGGTAGCTCTAAAATAAAGAATGAACGAGTGGTATCTCCAGTTATCTTACGAATCACAAGAGCGCCTACAACCACAATCATTATCCCAATAAAGTACATCAGAGTTCCAACCCACGCAGCTTCTTGGAAGAATACACCCGCAAACAATGCGATTACAGGTAGCTTCGCTCCACATGGCATGAAAGATGTTAACATCGCAGTTGTACGACGTTGACGATCATCTCGAATAGTACGTGTCGACATAATCCCTGGAATAGCACAACCTGTACTAATGACCATCGGAATAATTGAACGTCCTGATAATCCTACTTTTTTTAGATAAGGATCCATCACAACCGCAACACGAGCCATATAACCACTATCTTCAAGAAGAGCTAACAAGAAGAAGAGCACCATGATGAGTGGTAAGAATCCAACAATCGCTCCAACACCACCGATGATTCCATCTAAGAGTAGTGCTGATAACAGAGGTGATACACTATCACCAATTAAGGTTTGAACAAATCCATAAAATGCGTCAATCCAACCAACAAGATAATCCGCTAAGAATGGACCTAATGTGGTTTGAGATATAGAGAATACAAGATATAGAATAATAGCGAATATAGGTATACCTAAATATTTATTTGCGACTATACGATCAATCTTGTCATTTAAATTTTGATTATCACTCGATTCTTTTCTTAATTCGACATTTGATACTAGTTCATTAACATAGACATGACGTTTCTTATCTGATTCGATTAATGTTTCTTTATCCACACTATCAAAATCAATTCCAACAAACGGTGCGGATTGACTTAACCCTTTTACTCGACTGCATGCTTCTAGTAGTTCTTTTAACCCTTTATCATTAATTGCGGTTGTTTTAATAACTGGACAACCTAATTCTACTGCTAATTTTTCAGTATCAATTTCAATGGATTTCTTTCCTGTTAAATCCCATTTATTTAACGCAACTACGACAGGAACACCTAGTTCA
>JAJZTY010000138.1 GCA_021847325.1 Bacillota bacterium | reverse complement strand
TATGGAATTATATGGCCTAAAGAAATTGCGCCATATAGTGTCGCAATCGTGATTATCAACTCAAAGGTTGAAACTCAAGTTAATGTTGCTGATGATCTCTATCAACAATTACTAAAAGCTAAGATTGATGTTATCTTAGATGATCGTGATGAAAGACCAGGTGTCAAATTTAATGATATGGACCTCATTGGTATTCCAGTTCGTATCACAGTAGGAAAAGCGATTGAACAAGGCCAAGTTGAAGTCAAATTCAGAAATGAAAAAGAAGTACAACTTGTAAACATTGTAGATATTAAACAATTCGTATTAGATTATTTATCAAAATAAGGGACAATGTCCCTTTTATTTTTATGATTTAAGATAATGTTATAAATAAAAAAAGGGACCGAAGTCCCTTTAATACTTTATTCAATTTCAGTTGTTGTTTTCTTGAAAGAAAGAATTAAGTTTAATAGAATACCAAACACTGAAGCAGATGCAATTGCTGGTAATTTAATTCCAAAGAATGGAATCATACCATTTGGAAATACATAAGAGCCACCCAATCCAATGGTTAACACAACAGCAATAATAGCAAGGTTACGTGAATCAAATAAGTCTACTTTTTTATTAATCATAATCGCTATACCTTGTGCACCAATAACACCAAACAAGTAAATACTTGCGCCATTAATAACAGGAGCTGGGAATGTTAATACGAAGTTTGTAATAGGAGCTAAGAATGAGAAGATCATCGCAAGAATCGCAGCAGCACCTAATATCCAAACAGAGAAGTTCTTTGTGATTGCCATAGTTGATAAGTTTTCACCATAATTAGTTCCTGCAGGACCCCCAATGAAACCAGCAACGATATCACCAATACCATCTCCAATTAAATTTAAACCTAATTTATCAGCTATTTTCTGCTCAGGAGCACCTTTACGTTTTGCTAAATCATTTACATAAATATCTAATTGAAATAAATGAGCTGTCGATTCTGGAATAGTTGCGATAGCAATTGGCATAATCGCAAACACTGCTGGCCAAGATATGGTTGGTAATGTGAAATGAGGAACCGTTACGATACCACCATTTAGAATGACACTAAAATCCACCATATTAAAGAAAATACTTACAATATATCCAACAAGAATACCGAGAAGAATTGGTAATTGACTCCAAACTCCCTTTAAATAAACTGAGAAAATTATTGTTGAAACCAATGTAATCAAGGCTACAATCCATGCTGCATTATTGGTTAATCCAGAAGTTGCATCATAACCAGAAGCAGAGCTCATAGCTGTACCTGCTAAAGACAAACCAATAACAATCGCAATACTACCTGTTATTGTTGGTGGAAGTAACTTTTCAATTTTTTCAGCACCATAGAAGTTAACAATTAAACCAGCCGCAATAGATACAAAACCAGATAAGATAATACCAAATTGGACTTGTGAGATTAACTCATCCCCTGCTGGTACACCAAACTTAGCCATTGTAATACCCATAATTGGTGCTAAGTAAGAAAAACTGGAACCATAGTACAATGGGATCTTACCCTTTGTAATAAAAATAAAGATAATTGTCGCAAACCCAGAAGCAAAGATAGTAGTAGATACATGGAATCCAGTTAATAAGGCAACTAACACGGTTGCAGGAAACATAACTAGAATCTGTTGTAATGCGAAGAGCACCAATTTACCAAACGGTGGTCTCTCTTCTGGCAAATAGCCATGAATAATGTTTTTCATATTCTTCTCCTTTTTCTCTGGTATGGTCCACTTTTTCAAAAAAAAGGGCCTTTCGTAAAAGGACCCTTGTAATGAAGGTGTTTGTTTGAACCTTATCTAACTCACGGGTTAGACTTAAAGGACCTATACTGAAAGTAGTTTATCACAACAATCTTTATACGTACAGTATTATTTTAAAAATTTCTATTTTTTATAAAATCCATACTTTTTTCAAATAAAACAACAACCATAATCATAATCGCAGTATACGCAAACAAATCAACAGTCTCAAAATTCATTCTTGCGATATGCATCAAATATCCTAATCCTGGTTGAACTTGTCCTAAGATTTCCGCCATAACTCCTACTTTAAATCCTAATGATAATGCCCCTTTTAACCCCTCAAAAAGAGTAATTCTTATTAAAGGAATAATGACCTTTGTCAAACGATGAAAATAAGTCTCTGGATATAATTTAAGTACTTCCAAATGTTCAGGATTAATCCCCAATAAACCCGTAGAAATCTGAGTGTATAAAACTGGAAATAGAATAAGTAATGTCACAAAAAAGACAGACATCTCTCGCGAAAACCAGATTAAAACTAATAGAATGTACGTTATATTAGGAATTGTTTTACTCACTAATACTAACGGTTTTAATGCTTGATTAATCAACTTAAAATCATATGAAAGAATCGCAAAAATAAAACTTAATACAAACGCACTTAAAGTACCTAAAATAACTCGAAATAATGTAATAAACAAATGATTATAGAAAGATTCATCGCTCAATATATAAACTAAACGATTCAACACATCTAAAAAAGAAGGAAGAATTACTGATTGGTTCACAATCATCGCAATTATTTGCCATAGAATAAAGTAGAATAACCAAATTAGAACTTTGCGTTTCATGCGCACATTATAACATTTTCATAAAGTGCTATAATGATAAAAAAGGAAAAGCTATGAAAAAGATTCTAATAATCTTAATCTTTATGAGTTTAAGTGCATGTACACAAGATGATTTTTTAAGTCGTTTTGATGGATTAACACCAAAAGCTAACTATCAAAACTATAAGGTCTATGATTTGATTGAACAAAAAGGATTAGCTTGTGCTGAAGCAATAGAGTTTATCGGAAATGATAATACCTATGATTATTATTTTAACTGTTTAAAGAGTGATCAAATATTCTTTGTATCAGATGAAGAAGTAATCAAAGTCAAAACTTTCTTTGAAGCAGGACACATTAGTTTAGAAGAACTTTATAATCTAAAAATTATCGATCGAATGGAGAAAACAAAATGAGACGACATGTTAAAAAGATTATCCAAGGATATCAAACATCCGATGGTGCTGGTGTTAAGTTAACTAGAGTGATAGGATCCCAAGATGTTTATGATGTGGATCCATTCTTAATGTTAGATGCATTTGACTCAAAGAATCCAAGAGATTATATTGCTGGCTTTCCCTTTCATCCACATCGAGGCATAGAAACATTTACCTATCTAATTCATGGTAATATCGAACATCAAGATAGTTTAGGTAATAAAGGAACCATTCATGATGGAGAAGCACAATGGATGACAGCTGGATCTGGTATCATTCACCAAGAAATGCCACAACCTTCTGAACATATGTTAGGTTTACAACTTTGGATTAATCTACCACAAAAAGATAAAATGTGTGAACCTGCTTATTGGGACATCTTAGCTGATCACGTACAACCGATTATTAGAGATGGATTAACGATTCGAGTCATCTCTGGAAGTGTTGATGGAGTATCACCTAAAATTCAACCTAAATATGTACAAGCACGTATCTTGGATATAAGTATAAAAAAGGATTCTACATTCAAAATAGATATCGATCCAAAAAGCACATTATTTATTTATACTTTTAACAGTGAGTTAATAAATATCGAAGATCACTATCATTTACCTAAGAAATCTGCTGTTATTTTACATGAAGGTTCAATCGTTGAACTTAAAGCTTTAGATGATTCAAGAATACTATGGTTTGAAGGATTACCTCTGAAGGAACCTGTAGCATTTGGTGGCCCAATTGTGATGAATACGAAAGAAGAACTTGCATTAGCATTCAAGGAGTTAAGAGAAGGTACATTCATAAAACATAAATAAAATCCCATAAGTTGGGATTTTTATATAATTGATTCAATTAATTCTAATGGATGATTTAACTCAACAACATCAATAATCCTCTCATCATGTAGTCCATTCCATTTGGCATAAAAGAAATCAATGTTTGCTGCCTTAGACGCAAGATAATCCGAATAAGCATCCCCTACATAACAAACCTCATTAGGATTTAATC
>JAJZTY010000137.1 GCA_021847325.1 Bacillota bacterium | reverse complement strand
TTGATTCGTTATTAACCGAGATAACAAGTATAAAAAAGGATGATATAACATCGAATATTGCTTGTGATTGTAATACAAAATAGAATATATAGATAATTATCGATATATGACTTGACTAATATAAACATGAAGAATATAATCAATACATAGATGTTTATCTATATATCGGAGGGCTTATGGAAGTATTTAGTTTAATAAATGATACCTTATTCAAAATGACCTGGTTAAGTGATTTAATGGGTTATATTGTCTCTAGTATTTTCGGTTTAGATCTTACAAGTCAGTTAGGTGCTAGTTTACAATTTTTCTTGTTTGATACAGTTAAAATATTTATTCTATTATCAATTTTAATCTTCACGGTTTCTTATATACAAAGTTATTTCCCGCCAGAAAGAACTAGAAAGATTATTGGTCGATATAAAGGAATTAGTGCCAACATATTAGGCGCATTACTTGGCACAATTACTCCATTCTGTTCATGCTCATCTATTCCACTGTTTATTGGATTTACATCAGCAGGGTTACCAATAGGAGTCACATTCTCATTTTTAATATCATCTCCTTTGGTAGATTTAGCTTCGGTAATCCTTCTTGCAAGTATCTTCAATTGGAAAATTGCGTTGGCATATGTTGTAGTTGGTGTGTTGTTAGCTGTATTTAGTGGAACTATTATCTCTAAACTAAAAATGGAAGATCAAGTTGAGGCGTTTGTCTTTAATAAAACGTCACTTCCTGATATTGAAATGGAAAAATTAAGTGTACATGATCGCGTTCGTATATCAACTGAATCTGTTAAAGAAATTGTACATAAAGTTTGGATATATGTTTTGATTGGTGTTGGAATTGGGGCTTTAATCCATAATGTTATTCCTGAAAGTTTTATTACAGCGTTGCTTGGAAATGATAAATGGTATTCAGTACCACTTGCGACTCTAGTTGGTGTTCCAATGTATGCAGATATATTTGGAACATTACCAATTGCGGAAGCATTGGTTTCTAAAGGTGTAGGGATTGGGACTGCTTTAGCATTTATGATGGCAGTTACTGCTTTATCACTACCTAGCATAGTAATGTTAAAAAAGGTTATAAAGCCTAAATTATTAATTGTGTTTGTGACAATTGTTACAGTTGGAATTATTTTGATTGGTATATTGTTTAATTCATTTGGAATGTACTTATTGTAAAACAAAATAAAGAAAGAGGTAAAAAAATGGTTATTAAAGTACTTGGATCGGGTTGTGCAAATTGTATAAGATTAGAAGAAAATACACGTACTGCTTTGAAGGAATTAGGATTAGATGCAGAAATTGTTAAAGTAACTGGATATGCGGATATTGTATCTTATGGTGTTATGAGTACTCCAGCATTAGTAGTGGATGAGAAAGTTGTTTCATATGGCAAAGTACTTGCTCCTGGAACAATTAAATTATTGTTAAAACAATAGTTTGATTAAAAAGTTTGATTAGATCAAAACCGCAAGAAACGATTCATTGATTCTAAATCAATGAATTTTTTATTAATAGTAACTTTGAAAGTAAGGTAAAATATGGAAGAACATTCACATCATCATGATCATAATGAATCAGGACATTCACATGATATATCAAATCTATCGGGAAGAAAAATATTTTGGGTAACGTTATTAAATGCAACAATTACAATAGCTGAGATTGTTGGAGGAATATTGTCGGGTAGTTTAGCGTTACTATCGGATGCGGTACATAATTTAAGTGATACTTTGGCAATTGCATTATCTTATTTCGCTAATAAGATAGCTCAGAAACCTAAAGATAAGAGATTGACATTTGGGTATAAAAGAGCGGAAATATTATCAGCGTTTATAAATTCTTCTGTTTTACTTGCAATTTCTATGACGCTAATTGTAGAAGCAATAAAACGATTCCAGAATCCAGAAGAGATAAATAGCAGTTTAATGTTAGTTGTAGCTCTAATCGGGTTGATTGCTAATTTTATTTCAGTTTTCCTTCTTGAAAGAGACTCACATGAAAACTTAAATATAAAATCTAGCTATCTTCATTTAATCAGTGATACTGTATCGTCTGTAGGTGTGTTAATTGGTGGATTAGCAATCAAGTTTTGGGGTATTGTATGGATTGATCCGCTTATTACAATTTTAATTTCAATGTACATTTTAAGAGAAACTTGGAATGTTATAAAAAAGACTGTATCAATTCTGATGCAGAGTTCAGCGGAGCTTGATTATAATTCAATAAAGATTGATGTTGAGAAAATTGAAGGTGTCAAGAATATCCATCATGTACATTCTTGGTTAATTGATGAGAAAACAATTTTCTTTGAAGCACATATAGATATTGAGGATCAACTATTATCGCATGTTGAGTTTATATATGAGAAAATAACTCATCTATTAAAAGAGCATTATGGTGTTAGTCATGTTACTCTACAAGCAGAAGTTAATTGTTGTGAGGATAAGAACATAATTAAAGTGTAATAACTGGGAGGAATAATATGCCTTGGTTAGTTGGATTTGAACGAAGTAAAGTAAATTGGCAACCTACAATTGATGAGAGTAAATGTGTAAGTTGTGGGATGTGTATGAATTGTGGTAAAAAAGTTTTTTGTTGGGAAAACAATCATCCAATTGTGGCTCATAGTAATGATTGTGTTGTAGGCTGTTCAACTTGTGCAAATTTATGTTTGGGGAATGCTATTTCATTTCCAAAAATTGAAGAAGTTAGAAATTTATATCAAGAAAATGACATTTGGGTCAAAGTCAAAAATCAATTATTAAACGATAATATTATAAAGTAAGCCTAAATATTGACATATGAATCTATTCATATGTTTTTTTATTATATAGATTGATAAACATCGATATGTAATGATATAATCATATCGATGAATATAGATATGAGGTAAGAAATGGAACAATTCACATCTAGAGCATTAATATACAAAGCATATTGTGATGAGAATCGGCTTAGAATTATCGATCGACTAACATTAGGGGAACATTGTGCATGTGATTTACTTGATCAACTTCCGATAGGACAATCAACTTTATCGCATCATATGAAAATATTGGTGGAAAGTGGAATTGTTAGTCAAAGGAAAAATGGTAAATGGGTTTACTATTCGCTTAATGATGAAGGATGTAAGAATTCAATCGATTTATTAAATGAAATTGTTAAGAAGAAATATGAAGTATTAAGTGAGTGTAACTGTGATACGGAGGATAAGGCATGAGAATAGTTATTATTGGAGCTGTTGCGGCTGGTACATCTGCAGCGGCGAAAGCACGAAGAAACGATGATTTTGCGGAAATAATTATCTATGAGAAGGATAAAGATATCTCTTACTCAGGTTGTGGATTACCGTATTACATTGGGGGTGATGTAGAAGATATTAATGAACTAACCCCAAGAGATGTCAAATTTTTCAAAGATAAGTATGACATAGATGTAAGAATTCAACATGAAGTTATTTCAATCGATCCAGATAAGAAAACACTTGTAGTTAAAAATTGTTTAACAAATGATACCTTTGAAGATTTTTACGATAAATTAGTGCTCGCGACAGGCGCATCACCATTTATACCTAGAATTGAGGGTATTGATAAGAAACATGTATTCTTCTTAAGAAATGTTGAGAATGCACGAAATATAAAGGCGTTTATGGAACAATATAAGCCAACTAAAGCAGTTATTGCAGGGACAGGATTTATTGGATTTGAAGTACTTGAAAGTTTAGTTAACTATTCAATGGATGTCACAATCGTTGAAGTTGCGGATAAAATAACACCTAATTTAGATAATGATATGGCAAGTTTCTTAGAAAATACTTTAGCTAAAAAGGGAGTTAAAATACTTAAGTCTACAAGTATTAATCAAATTCTAGATAAGCAAATTATTTTATCGAATGAAAATATACTTGATGCGGATTTAGTTATTATGGCTACAGGTGTAAGACCTAATGTAGCCTTAGCAAAAAACATTGGGGTAAAACTAGGAGTAACTGGCGCAATTGAAGTTAATAATCGAATGGAGACCAATATCAAGGATATCTATGCGGCTGGAGATT
>JAJZTY010000136.1 GCA_021847325.1 Bacillota bacterium | reverse complement strand
AATAAGATTAATATCTAAGATATTACTCAGTAAATTGTGGCTTAAGTTTAGATATATGATTTCCTTGACTTCTATGAAATCGTACAATGACCTTATTCGATAAGTCCTTTATACAAAATAACTATATTCAGTCTAAAGAGATTGTCGAGTTTTCCTGATACCTTTATTTTATCCTGTCCAATTTAGTCCGAATTCATTAAAAAGACCATCGACGTATTTGTCGACAGTCTTAAGCAGTAATCGCTTGTAACAGCTTTGAGTATAGTTATAAATTTATGACTAGAACTTAATCGTTATCGTCATCATCTGTATCGTCGTCATCCGAATCATCATCTGAATCGTCATCTGATTCATCATTTGAATCGTCGTCATCCGAATCATCGTCATCTGACTCATCATCTGAACCGTCGTCATCCGAATCATCATCATCTGATTCATCATCTGAATCGTCGTCATCCGAATCATCATCATCTGAATCTTCATCGTCTTCATCTTCATCGAAATCATCCAACGAATCTAAACTTGGATCCATCGCAATGATTGCTTCCAACTTCGTATATGCTTCCGTTTCACTCAAACCAGAATTAATGAAACTTAGATATGCTTTCGCAATATCTTCCACTTCATCCAAAGTCTTATCAGAAGTAAGAGCCAAGCGGATTACAGCAAGCGCTTGTTCCTGAGAAATACCATCTTTTAGCATATCTACCCAAGCTTCAACCACATCATCAAACTCATCGTCATCATCAAACTCATCGTCTAGCATTTGTGCTGAAGCATAATCCACGACATTCTGAATTGCTTCTTGGGATACATTGTACTCAATTAGCTTCATGTAATCAGAAGGAGATAGGCCTAAAGCTTTCGCTGTTGCATATTGATCATTCGTAACCGCATCTACAATAATGTTATTGGTTAAACCTTCATTTTTTAATGTTTCTTCCATCGTAGATTGGATGTTGGCTAAGATCTCTTTCACATTCAACGTAACTGTATTGTTAGCATCGCGAATGGATACTTCGAATTGGTTTTCCAAACCAACATACCCCAACTTATTCGCTTCTATGATGATTTCTTCAAAAGCTTCATCAATCTTTTTATCTTCAAGATCAAGATTGCTTAAGAGAATTCGTGCATCTTCATTCAACGCCACTATCTCAATTACACGTGAATCGCGATCCAGTTCGATTTCCATCGATGGATTAATCTGAAGTGTTACAAAGTAAGCAACTGTATTTAATCTTAAACTAAATAAACTAGCAACTGCAACGAGTAGTACAACCATGATGGGTACCATCATTTTTGGATTCATGAATCGTTTAAACACTTTATTACCTTCCTTTTCTTTAGTTGACTGCATAATCATTTCAGCTTGAAGTTGTTTAAAAAGAGCTTTCTTATGTGCACTTAGCATGAACTCTGGCTTCGCAATATTTTCAATATCTTTCTCAAAATTCGTTTTCATTATGTCCTCCTACATATATAACGAAATAATTCTAAATTAGTTGCACTAATCATCAATATTTCGCAACTTTTCAAGTCCACGATGTAATAGTGATTTTATAGTGCCTTCACGTTTGTTTAAGATTTTCGCAATCTCTTTCATCGATTTTTCTTCGAAATAACGTAGACTGATAACCTCTTGATATTTAATGGGTAATTCTAAAATCTTATTTTGATAAAATAGGAACTGTTGGTGGCGCTCTTCTAGTTCAACCTGAGCCTTCAATATTTCTTCGGTTAATTCACTTGACTCAAAATCAAATCCATATGCCTCTTGGAGCTGATCTAAGGAAATGGCTTGTTTTTTTGCATCACGATACATTTGACTGATTTCATTGTTCGCTATCCGATACAGCCAAGCTGAAAATGGCACATTACGCCATTGAAAACCTTGGATATTCTCCATTGCCTTTAAAAATGTATTAGAAACAATATCTTTGGAAAGGTCCACATTCCCTGTTCTTCGAATGACATAATTAAGAATCAAAGAATAGTATTCTTCATATAATTCCGCAAAAGCTTGCACATCAGTTTTACTTCTGAGAACTAAGCTTTGTTCTACTTCTAAATTCATTAAAAATGCCTCCTATCTTATATAACAAAACTTATTTTATAAGTTACATATTTATTATAACGCATATTATAGTAAAAAGTTGCATTTGTCGTTTTAACTCGATTAATACATTGTACGAATTCCACGCTTAAACAATTGATTCCCATGAAAGTAAATTACCTTTCTTTAGATAAACCTTGTTTATGTGCTTGTTCGACATATTTACAGACTTAACGTTGCGAAAAGGGTTAGTATCCTTCTATCGTTATTTGATTTTTAGGTAGGGTCTCTCTTTTCTTACTCAAGAAATTTTTGCAACAATCCACTATCAAAATTGTTTATGTATTTGAGGGTTTATGTATTTGAGGTTGACATGATAAAAATCATATGTTAGGCTAGTGTTGCAAAATCAAATGATCTTCAGGGCAGGGTGAAATTCCTGACCGGCGGTATAGCCCGCGAACCGTAAGGTTGATTCGGTTTAACTCCGAAGCCGACAGTAAAGTCTGGATGGAAGAAGATTCATAAGTTTTTAGTTATCCTTTTCAATATGGGTGACTTAAGACGAAATTAACTATCAAGCCCTGAGATATTTATCACAGGGTTTTGTCTATTTTACACACTTTGGAGGTAAAGCTTGGATATTAGTTATATGAAAGCTGCACTAAAACTAGCAGCACTTGGAGTTGGATACGTTCATCCGAATCCACTCGTAGGGGCAATTATCGTAAAAAATAAGATTGTGATTGGGCAAGGGTATCATCGAGTGTATGGTGGTCCACACGCAGAAATAGAAGCGTTTAAAAATGCAACAGAAGATGTTAGTGGCGCAACTATGTATGTAACATTAGAACCGTGTATACATTTTGGGAAAACTCCTCCTTGTGCTCATGCAATAGTTGAGAAAGGTATCAAACGTGTTGTTATAGGGATGTTGGATCCAAATCCTTTGGTATCGGGAAAAGGCATTGATTATCTTAGAAAGGCTGGAATAGAAGTAATATGTGGTGTTTTAGAAGATGAAGCTAAAAAGCAAAATGAAATATTCCTTAAGTATATTACGAAAAAAGAACCTTTCGTAATTATGAAGTCTGCAATGACGCTTGATGGAAAAATTGCGACACATACATCGTCTTCTAAATGGGTTACAGGCGAATCTGCTCGCGAATACGTACATCAATTACGTCACCAGGTTACTGGAATCATGGTGGGTATTGGAACAGTTTTAGCGGATGATCCGAGTTTGACAACTCGTTTGCAAAATGGTGTTGGTAAAGATCCTATAAGAATTATTGTAGATAGCAATTTACGTATACCTGAGACTGCGAAAGTAATAACTCAAATAAGTGATACTAGAACAATAATTGCTGTTACTGAACATGCTGATTCAGAAAAAATTAAGCGTTTAGAATCAATTGGAGTATTGATTATACGGATTCCTTCTAAAAATCATCGTGTTGATCTCAAAGCCTTAATGATTGAATTGGGAAGATATGAAATCGATAGCATTCTGCTTGAAGGTGGAAGTGAACTCAACTATTCTGCAATTGAGGATGGAATTGTTGATAAAGTCTTAGTGTTTATTGGAAATAAGATAGTGGGTGGCAATGCTGCAAAAACACCGATAGGTGGGCTTGTTATTGCTGAGATGACTGACGCAATGCTTTTGGATTTTGATTCAATACACAAAATTGGCGACGATTTGTTAATTGAAGCGTATCTAAGAAAGAGGATAGAAAATAATGTTCACAGGATTGGTTGAAGAAATTGGTACAATTAAATCTATTGTAAAAAATGCAAAGTCTGCGCGTATCACTATTCAAGCGAAAGTAGTTTTGGATGGTCTGAAAATTGGAGATAGTATCAATACAAATGGAACATGCTTAACTGTAACCGATTTTGGAAGTTCATGGTTTACGGTTGATGTTATGGCAGAAACAATGCGCAGGAGCAATCTAAACAATATTAAAAATGATCACGAAGTCAATTTGGAACGAGCTTTACGTCTTGGTGATCGTTTAGGTGGGCAC
>JAJZTY010000135.1 GCA_021847325.1 Bacillota bacterium | reverse complement strand
AAATTACAGATATCTCAGTCGGCTATTTCCCATCAATTAGCTCAGTTACGTAAAGTTAAATTAGTGAGTGTTGAAAGAGTGGGGCAGAGTATGATTTATCGTTTGAAAGATAATCATGTGAAGACCATTTATAATCAAGCTCTAGAACATATAAGGGAGTAATATGAAAACAATTATCTATCATATCGATGGACTGGATTGTGCTAATTGTGCACTTAAGGTCGAACGTAAATTAAATACAAATGAACATATCTCTGAGGCAAGAGTTGATTTTGCCAAGAGTAAGGTCTTTGTGAAGGTTAAAGAAGATCATGTGAATGATGAGCATTTACGTGTTTTACTTGAGAAAGATGTTAAGAGTGTTGAAGATGCGACACTTCGATCGACTCATAGTGAAAAAACTAAGAATACATTTAGTTTAGATTCTTTATTATTGGGAGTATTTACAGTTATTACACTTGTTTCTTTCTTTGTGGAGTCAAGTTTATTTGATATTGTGTTGATAATAGGTTATGGGTTGGTTGGTTATCCAATCATACGTAAGGCATTTAATAATATTCGACGCAATGAATGGTTTGATGAATTTTTCTTAATGTCTCTTGCGACGATAGGGGCGTTATTACTAGGGGATTTTGCCGAAGCACTTGGTGTAATGGTGTTTTATCGTATTGGGGAAGTAATTCAAGAGGTTGCGTTGGAGAAAGCGCGTGCAAAGATTAGTGATTCCCATGATAATTTACGTTCTAAAGTGATTAAGTTGGTTTCCAATCAACAGGTTTTAGTGGATGCGAATGATTGTTTAATAGGGGATCATATCTTAATTCAAGCAGGACAAGTTATTCCTGTGGATGGGTTGGTTATTGAAGGTGAGAGTGAGCTTAATTTAGCTCATATAAGTGGTGAATCTAAACCGATTATTGTAAAAGCGGGTGATTCTGTTTTATCGGGTTCACTAAATACAAATGGTCGTTTAGTTTTGGAAGTGAAAGAAACATTTTCAAACTCATATGAACAACGTATTCAACATCTTATTGATGAAACATCACTTAAAAAAGCTCCTTTGGAAGAAAGTATTACTCGTTTCTCAAAACGTTATACGCCTATTGTATTAACCCTCGCATTGCTTGTGTTGATTGTAGTTGGTTTTACATCAGGATTTGAAGTTGGATTAAGAAGAGCACTTATTTTCTTAGTTGTTAGTTGTCCATGTGCTTTACTCATATCAGTTCCTCTTTCATTTGCGGCTGCGATTTCAAAATCCAGTCAAAGTGGGATTATTGTAAAAGGAGCTTCTGTTTTACAAGCATTGAGTGAAATAAAGACAATCGTATTTGATAAGACTGGAACACTTACCAAAGGTAAATTTGAATTAGATCAATCGATATCATTGACTGATTTAGATGTTCATCGTGTTGCGGCACATATTCTAAGTTCTTCTAGTCATCCAGTGGCTCAGTCGATTATCAATACATATCAAGGTGATTTTGATCATCATCGTGTAAGTGATGTACGTGAGATGAGTGGACAAGGTGTTGTGGCGAAGTATGATGGAGTTTTGACATTTGTTGGGAATCGTTCATTAGCTAATTCATTTAATGTGGTGATTGATGATGCTCTAAAAGGTGCTTCTATTACCTTTATTGGTCAAGAAAATTTATTATTAGGTTATATTATTTTAGAAGATGTTTTGAAAGAAGATAGTATTGCCTTGATTCGTACCTTGAAGAAGAATGGGTATCGTACTGTATTAATCAGTGGTGATTCAAAGAATGAAGTAGAAAGAATGCAAGAATCGTTACAAATCGATTTGATTTATAGCGAAGTTAAGCCGGAAGAAAAGTTAGCTTTAATTGAAACGATTAAGCAGAATGGACCGATTATCTATGTAGGTGATGGTCTAAACGATGCGCCTGCGATGGCGCTTGCGGATGTGTCGATTGCGATCTTTAAATCTGGAAATGATCGATTAGTGGATGTCTCAGATATGGTTGTTTTACGTAAAGATGCTTCGAGTATTTATCATGCGATTTTAATGGCTAAACAAAGTATTCATGCGGTTTATTTTAACTTAGCGTTTATACTTATCATAAAGGGTTTTGTCTTATTGCTTGCGAGTTTAGGATTAACACATATTTGGTTGGCTGTGTTTGCGGATGTTGGAGTTGCGATTCTGGCAATATTCTTTGCCTTAGGTTTTATTAAACAAGGGAAATATGAAACTTTGCGTCATTGATTTCGAAACGGCGAATCGTCATAGTGCTTCTGCGTGTAGTGTAGGTGTTATGGTGGTTGAGAATGGTGAAGTGCTTCATGAAGCGGTTTATCTTATTAAGCCGCATGTTAAGTATGCCTATTTTGATGAGATGAATATCTCAATTCATGGGATTCGTTATGATGATGTTGAACATGAACCTGAGTTTGATCAGATATATCCTTACTTAAAACCATGGTTTGAGGATTCCATATTAATGGCACATAATGCGTCGTTTGATATGGCTGTTTTAAATTCCTTATTTAAGCTCTATCATATTGATTTTAAGACATTAAAGTATATTGATTCATTGGAGATTGCTCGTAAAGTGTATCCATTTTTACGTAATCATAAGTTGAATACTGTGTGTGAACACTTAGAGATTGAGCTTAATCATCATGAAGCATTAAGTGATGCCAAAGGGTCGTGTTTAATTGCGTTAAATACGATGGCTTTATTAGGTGATTTTGAGGTTGAAGCGTTAATTGATCGCTTAAATTTGAGAATAAATTATATTATCTAAAATACGCTTGCAAAAATTGAATGCATTCGTTAGAATAGATAAGCAACATTGCATTGAAATATTTACAAATGTAAAATTTTTGTTCTTTACATTCGTATTTTCAAGCCTTACAATAAACTTACGAGGTTACTATGAATCAATTAGAAAATAACGCATTTTTCTGGCAAAAATTAGATAGTATTTATTTTGCGTCTTCCATTGTGATTACTCAACCCCAAGGAACGACACATCCAACATTTAAGAATTTAGTGTATCCTGTTGATTATGGTTATTTAAATGAAACACTCAGTCAAGATGAGTTGGGAATAGCGATTTATAAGGGTAAAGGTTCTGCTTATTTAGTAGAGGCAATACTCGTGGCTGCGGATATTCTTAAGAAGGATATTGAAGTTAAACTTTTGGTGGGATGCAGTCAAGAAGAAGTTGATAAGATTTTACGTTTTGTGAATCAAACTGAATATCAAAAGACGATTATTGTGCGTCGTGGAAATGAAGTTCCAAATTGGAGTAATCCGGATCTATAATGAAAATTAAAATAGAAAAGACAGGAATAAATGGCGAAGGAATCGGTTATTTTAAGAATAAACCGATTTTTATTGCGTCAACACTTCCTCAAGAAATTGTTGAAGCTGAAATCGTTTTGGAGAAAGACAAGTATGCGATTGCGGATTGTTTGAGGATTGTTGAAAAGAGTCCAAAGCGTGTTGAAGCTGCGTGTCCTGTACAAGATCGTTGTGGTGGATGTGCTCTTATGATTACAGATGTTAAACATCAAGAAGAGTTGAAGATTAGTAATCTTAAGCAATCTCTTTTAAAGTATATGGGTAAGTTTGATTTTAGATTGATTTCTAAGATTCATTCAAATCCTCAACCATATTATTATCGTAATCAATGTAAACATCCTATGAAAATGGAAAAGAAACGTTTGGTCGCTGGGTTTTATAAAGCTGGAACCAATCATTTTGTATCAATTAATCAATGTATCGTTCACGATGATGATTTAGAAGTTGCGAAAAATGCGATTGTTAATTTATTAAATAAACATCGTTGTGTTGATTTTGATCCACCTACACAACAAGGTATTCGTACTTTGATTGTTAGACGTATGGGGGATGAAATCCAAGTTACCATCGTAAGTGGTAAAATGTCTCTGGAACAACGTCTGATTGATGACATCATGAAAGTAAAGAATGTTACATCTCTTTATCATAGTGTGAATACAGATCGTCATGCGATGGATCCATTTGGTAAGCGTTTAGTTCATGTGGCAGGTAAAGAAACGTTGGATTTTGAATTCGAAGATCTTAAGTTTTCTTTAAA
>JAJZTY010000134.1 GCA_021847325.1 Bacillota bacterium | reverse complement strand
ACAGTCATTTCTTTCTGTTTCGTCTTAATGTGTACTGGGTTATTCTGGTAATTGTTTACAATGTCCAAAATTGGTTTTGGCATTGTGGCAGAGAATAGAAGTGTTTGACGTTCAGTCGGTAAAGACTTAATAATCTCTTCGATTTCTTCCTTAAAGCCCATCTTCAACATTTCATCCGCTTCGTCTAAGACTAACGCTTTGAGTGATGAGAACTTTAATGTTCTGCGATTAATGTGATCTTGAATTCTCCCTGGTGTACCGACGATGATATCAGCGCCACCTTTTAAATCTCTGATCTGTGTGGTAATCGGATCTCCTCCGTAAATGGAGACAACCCGTATGCCTTCTTTATATTTTGCAAACTTGCGCATTTCTGCGGTAACTTGCAGTGTAAGTTCTCGGGTTGGTGTCATGATGAGTACTTGTGGTAATCTCTTCTCAAGTACTTCCAATTTCTCTAATAAAGGTAATCCAAAAGCGGCCGTTTTACCGGTTCCAGTCTGTGACTGTCCGATAACATCTCTTCCATCCATAACGGCAGGGATGCACTGTTCTTGGACGGGTGTTGCCTCAGTAAAGCCTAATTCTTCAATTGCTCTATTGAGTTCAAACGATAAGTTTAATTCACTAAATTTCATAAATTTCCTAACTGTACTATAAACATACCGGTGCATTATAGCACGAAACCATAAGAAATGTTAGAAAAAGATTTTTTATCGTGCAAATGCTTGGTTTATAGCTACATCTTTAGTTTAACCCTATACAGATGAATTACAATACTGAAATAAAACTATAATTTAAAGTCATCCAATCTTGATAAACATTAAAAGATACGTTAAAATATATTAGCACTCACATCATTAAAGTGCTAAGAGGAGATTTATGGCAAAGAAACAATACAAAGCAGAAACGAAACGTTTATTGGATCTTGTAATTCATTCTATCTATACGCACAAAGAAATTTTCTTACGAGAATTAATATCAAATGCGTCTGATGCGTTGGATAAAGCGTATTACACGTCCCTTAATGAGGATCTAACTATTGATCGTACAAAACTACAAATACGAATTGAATTGGATCCTGTCTTACGTACCTTAACCATTATTGATAATGGGATTGGTATGACAAAAGATGAAGTAGAGGATAACCTAGGTGTTATCGCAAAGAGTGGTTCCTATAATTTTAAAAAGAACCTAGAAAATGTCGATAAACAAGAAGAAGTCGATATCATTGGACAATTTGGTGTAGGTTTCTATTCTGCGTTTATGGTGGCAGAAAAAGTAGAAGTCTATACACAAAGCATTCGTGAATCCGAAAGTGTTTATTTTGAGTCGACAGGTGAAGATGGATATCGCATTGAAACACTTGAAGAGAAGTTACCTGTTGGGACGAAGATTGTCCTACATATAAAGAAGGATGAGGAAGAAGAGAAATACAGTGAATATTTGGAAAGCTATACGATTAAACGTTTAGTTAAAAAGTATTCTGATTATATTCGTTATCCAATTGTGATGGATGAAGAAGTAAAAGATTACGATGATAAAGGTGAAGTAAAAGAAACTCGTATTGAGACAAAAACACTGAACTCGATGGTTCCGTTATGGAAACGTTCTAAATCGGACATTAAGGAAGAGGATTATCAAACGTTCTATCAATCGAAGTTCAATGATTTCCAGAATCCTCAAAAAGTGATTCATACAAATTTAGAAGGTTCTATTTCATTTGATGCTTTACTCTTTATTCCAAGTCATGTACCTTACAATTTTTATTCATCTGAATATCAAGCAGGTCTACAACTTTATAGTAGAGGAGTATTTATTCTAGATAATGCGAAAGAGTTAATACCAGATGCGTTTAGATTTGTAAAAGGTTTGGTAGATTCTCCTGATTTATCCTTAAACATTTCCAGGGAAATGTTACAACATGATCGTCAATTAAAGGCAATCGCATCCCGTTTAGAGAAGAAGATTAAATCAGAACTCTTGGGAATGTTAAAGACAGATCGTGAGAATTATGAAACATTCTGGAAGAATTTTGGTTTACAAATTAAATATGGTACGTATGCGAACTTTGGCGCAAATCGTGAATTATTAGAAGACTTACTATTATTCACATCCAGTCGTGATAAGAAGTTAGTATCACTTGAAGAATATGTCAGTCGTATGAGTGAAGATCAGAAAGAGATTTATTATGTCTCTGGTGAAACGATTGATAAGTGTGATAAATTACCACAAGCAGAATGGGTAAAAGAAAAAGGGTTTGAAATTCTATACTTAGTGGATGATGTGGATGAATTTGTTTTATCTGTATTACATACATATAAGGAAAAGACATTTAAAGCGATTAATCAAGGTGACTTAGATTTAAGCAGTGATGAAGAAAAAGAAGCGTTGAAATCTAAAGCTGAAGAAAAGAAAGATTTGCTCACTTCACTCAAAGAAGCGCTTAAGGATCAAGTTGTCGATGTGCGTTTAAGTTCACGTTTGAAATCACATCCAGTATGTTTAGTTGCGGATGAAGGGATCTCGCTTGAAATGGAAAAAGTATTGGCTCAAATGCCTGATGCGAATAATCAAGTGAAGGCAAAACGTATACTTGAATTAAATAGTGATCATCCATTGATTGATGCGTTGAGTAAAGTGGATTCTGATAAAGTATCCAGTTACGCAAAATTACTTTATAATCAAGCCTTATTAATAGAAGGATTTACCATAGAAGATCCGATTGAGTTCTCAAATTCAATGGCTCAACTTATGATTGATGCGTCTAAATAACCTAAGATTTTTCTTAGGTTTTTATTTTAAGGAGTTTGAAACAAATCTATCCGAAAAATATTGAATAAATAACCCGAAAAATGTTGGATGAAAATCCCGAAAATCATTGAATAGTAAATGATTATTTAGTAGAATATATTCAAGGTAATTATGACTAAAGAATATCTACCCAGAATCATTGATATAAAACTAGAACTTTATTTACGTACATTTGGTGCTGTTTTAATAGAGGGACCGAAATGGTGTGGTAAGACGACAACAGCTAGCAAAGTAGCGCGGAGCAAATTAAAAATGCAGGAGCCTTCTCAATTAAGCAATAATTTAAGAATAGCAAACGCTGTTCCTCAATTATTACTAGAAGGTGATAACCCAAGGCTAATAGATGAATGGCAAGTTGCACCAATTCTATGGGATGCGGTAAGAGATTATGTTGATGAGAAATCAGAAACAGGCATGTTTATTCTAACTGGTTCCACTACACCTCCTAAAGATTCTGTAATGCATACAGGTACGGGTAGATTTGGACGTTTATTGATGAGACCTATGAGCTTATATGAGTCAGGGGAATCAAATGGTAAAGTTTCGTTAAATGAGCTATTTCAAGGTAGAAATTTAATGCAATGTAAGTCAGATATATCTATTAACCATTTAGCGTATTTAATATGTAGAGGCGGATGGCCGCAAGCAATTAATAAAAATGAAGAATCATCATTATTACTAGCTAAAGAATACGTGAAAAATATTGTAAATCAAGATATAAATTTAATAGATGGAACTAAAAAAGATCCGGCAAGGTTAAATTCATTTCTTAAATCTTATTCAAGAAATCTACAAACATTAACTAAAAATACTACTCTATTAGAAGATATGAAAGCTAATGATTTAACTATAGATTCTAGTACGTTGTATTCTTATATAAGTGCTTTGCAGAAGATATTTGTTATTGAAGAGACACCTGCGTGGGCTCCAAATATTAGGTCGAAAACCGCAATTAGAACTTCAAATAAAAAAGGATTCATCGATCCTTCTATTGCAACTGCAGTTCTTGGTAGATCTCCTAAAACTTTACTAAATGATTTCGAATTATTTGGTTTACTTTTTGAATCTCTCTGTATTAGAGATTTGAGAGTTTATTCTGATGCATTGGAAGGATCAATATTACATTATCGAGATGATTATGGATTGGAATGTGATGCAATAATTCAGAAAGAAGATGGGTTATATGCACTTGTTGAAATAAAATTAGGTGGTAGAGAGGAAGATATTGCAGCACAACACTTACTAGAATTGGAAGAATTATTACTATCTAAAGGTTATCCAAGACCAAGTTTTAAAATGATTCTAACTGGTGGAGAATTCTGTTATAAACGAGATGATGAA
>JAJZTY010000133.1 GCA_021847325.1 Bacillota bacterium | reverse complement strand
CGTCTTTTTTCTTATCATCTTTGTTGACAAATACCCTATAAATTTGTAAGATATAAGTGGGTTCAGAACCCGACTGTTTGATTCTCTGGTCCATTCACTTCCCCCACCCATAGAATGGCCAGTAATCCCCCGATTATGAATCAAGCAAAAGAAGACGTCCTCGGACGTCTTTTCCTTAGAGGAAACCATGAAATTAATTGCACATTTTGAAGATGTATTCTGGGAGAATGAACCAATTGATCATTTAAGATTCACATCACGTGTCTTTTTAAAGAATGAATTGGGACAATATGCTTTCTTACATATTCTTGGTGAAGACTTCTTGGGTGAAAGAAATCACTTAGAGACTTGTGGTGGTGGAGTAGAAGAAGATGAAAGTTTTCTTGATGCGGCAATTCGTGAAGTTAAAGAAGAATTAGGCGTTAAGGCAAAGAATTATAAAGTGATTGGATCAATTATTGATCGTTTGAATCCTATCCATCGTATGACCTGTAGTGTTTTCTTTAGTGCTGACTTGGATGAAGTATATGAAAACACCAATCGAACAGAAGATGAAAAAATACTGATTGACTCAGTATTGTGGTTGTATCCGGATGAAGTGATAAGACGTTTATCACAAGCTAATTCGTATGTCGATGCCTATGTTCATCGAAGAGATTTAAGAGCCTTCATTTATCTTTTGGAAAATAGTTAGAACTGGGGCTAAATCATCATTTTCGTAAGTAAAGCTTTGGATATTCCGAAGCTTTTTATTTTGGTTTAAAAAGTTCTTTATACCTTCGTATTCTTCTATTCCACCATCATGTTTACGATAGAGAGTCACACAAAGATACCCATCTTTTTTTAAGATACTAATACTTTTGTCTAATGCTTTGATACTTGAATCTAGTTCTGTCATTATATTGGTCTCAGAATTAGGTAAGTATCCATTATTCATCAATACGACATCCACTTGTGTTTTGAGAACAGTATCCAGTTGCGCATGATCTAAACAATAGAAATCTTTATTGGAGTATTTCTCACATTTTAATTTTGAACGAACTATCGCAATTGGTTGTATATCAAATGCATAGACATGCTTAAAGTGTTGAAGACAGAATAAAGCATCATTTCCATTTCCAAGTGTTAAGTCACAAATAATCGCATTCTCATCACAGTGTTTAAGTAAAAAGTGATGCATGTAGCTTGTTACTCGCATAAATCCCCCTGTGTAATGTTAAGCTCTGCCATCTTCTTATCAATCCCATTAAGCACCATAATCTTGTTTTTTATCCATTGTGGTTCAATTAAGTCTTCATGACTATAATCACCTGTTAGTCTCAAAATAGATACTTCTTGTGGGATGTAGCGTAATTGAGTAATAACACAATCAATGTACTCTTCTAAACTGAGTAGCTTAAAAGGTTTTTTATAATATTGC
Source organism: Bacillota bacterium (assembly GCA_021847325.1). Classification (GTDB taxonomy): domain Bacteria; phylum Bacillota_I; class Bacilli_A; order Erysipelotrichales; family Erysipelotrichaceae; genus UBA2212. The sequence continues at coordinate 2,769 of JAJZTY010000133.1, read as the reverse complement.
AGGCCTAAATTAGAATTTTTTAATACATTTAACATATGTATTTTTATCCCATAAGGGCGTAGTTGTCCAACTTCTTTTACCGTTTCAATCATTTGTTCAACTGTTTCAGTTGGATAACCATTCATTACATGTACAATGATCATTAGATTGGTGTTCTTCAATTTCTTGAAAACGTCTTTAAATAAGGCATAATCATACCCACGATTCATATGTTTTGCGGTTTCATCATGAATAGTTTGTAGACCTAACTCAAGATAAACATCTTTTATTTTGGTAAGTGAATCTAAGTAATCAATAATGGAATCATCTAAACAATCCACTCGTGTCGCAATGGATAATGCGATGACATCAGGATGATGAATAAAAGGATCGTACAATTGTTTTAGTTCTTCTACGGGAGCGTATGTATTGGTAAAAGCTTGAAAGTATGCGATTGCCTTCGCATCGGGCCATTTCTGTTGTTGGATCTTAACACCTTTATTAAATTGATCCATTAAATTGAGTGTTGTATTTCCTTGAAAATCACCACTCCCAATATCATTACAGAAGGTACATCCACCATATCCACATTTTCCATCTCGATTAGGGCATGTGAATCCAGCATTGAGTCCTACTTTAAATACTTTAGTGTTATAGCGTTTACGACTGGCATAGTTAAATGTATGGTAACGCTTGTTGTCATTGGAATAAATAAATGTGTTCATAGTCGTATTGTAGCACAGACTTGCTTTTTATATATGCATTTGATATTCTTTATAAGAAGCGAAGATAAACAGTAGTAAGATGGAACTAGTAATAAGAAATCTGTGGGATGATGCGACACAGACAAGGTGAACTCTGAACTCGGTTTTGAGCATAAAAGACAAAAACTTTTACGGACCCCCGTTATCGGATCAAGTGTATGCTTCGGCATAAATCAAGGTGGTACCGCGAGAGAACTCGTCCTTATGGGACCTTTTTTTATTTTAGGAGGAAAAATGAAAGATCATCAAAGTATTGAGAAGAAGTGGCAAGACTTCTGGGAAAAGAATGAAACATTTAAAACAGATGTATGGGATTTTAGTAAACCAAAAGCTTATATTTTAGATATGTTTCCTTATCCAAGTGGGAGTGGTTTACATGTAGGACATCCAGAAGGATATACCGCAACTGATATTATCTGCCGTATGAAACGTATGCAAGGTTATAACGTTTTACATCCAATGGGTTGGGATGCATTTGGTTTACCTGCTGAACAATATGCATTAAACACAGGAAATCATCCTGCAGATTTTACAAAGAAAAATATTGAAACGTTTAAGAAACAAATCAAATCCCTTGGATTATCTTATGATTGGAGTAAAGAACTATCCACAACAGATCCAGAGTATTACAAATGGACACAATGGATTTTTATTCAACTTTATAATAAAGGATTAGCCTATGTCGATGAAATTCCGGTAAACTGGTGTCCAGAACTTGGAACGGTATTAGCGAATGAAGAAGTCATTGATGGTAAATCAGAGCGTGGTAATTTCCCAGTGTATCGTGTTCCTATGCGTCAATGGGTATTACGTATTACAGAGTATGCGGAACGTTTATTAGAAGATCTAGATTTAGTTGAATGGCCTCAAAGTACGAAAGAAATGCAAATCAACTGGATTGGTAAATCGGTTGGGGCAAATGTTGTATTTAAAGTGGATCAACATGATTTAGAGTTCACTGTATTTACAACGCGTAGTGATACCTTATTTGGAGCTACATATTGTGTCTTAGCCCCTGAACATCCTTTCGTATCACAAATCACAAGTGATGCACAGAAGGCAGATGTAGAAGCGTATGTACAAGCTTGTGCAACAAAATCTGATTTACAACGTACTGAGCTCAATAAAGATAAAACAGGTGTATTTACAGGTGCTTATGCGATTAACCCAGTCAATCATAAGAAAGTTCCTATTTGGATTGCGGACTATGTACTAGCAAGTTATGGGACAGGTGCGATCATGGCTGTACCAGCACATGATGAGCGTGACTATGAATTTGCGAAGAAGTTTAATCTTGATATTATTCCAGTTCTTGAAGGAGGAGATGTGAGTGTAGAAGCCTTCACAGGTGATGGAGCTCATATCAACAGTGACTTCCTCAATGGATTAAATAAAGAAGATGGATTAAAAACCATGAATGAGTGGTTAGTTGAACACAAATGTGGTGAAGCTAAAGTGACTTACAAATTACGTGACTGGTTATTCTCACGTCAACGTTATTGGGGTGAGCCTATTCCTATCGTTTTAATGGAAGATGGTACGAAGCGTACGGTTGATATCAATGAACTCCCATTAGAACTTCCTGCTGTAGATAACTACAAACCTTCTAATACGGGTGAAAGTCCATTATCCAATGCAGGTTCATGGTTAGATGTTGAGATTGATGGAATCAAAGGTAAACGTGAAACGAACACCATGCCTCAATGGGCAGGAAGTTGTTGGTACTACCTACGTTATCTAGATCCTAAAAATAAAGACGCAATCGCAGCTCCTGAACTTCTTAAACATTGGTTACCAGTCGATTTATACGTCGGTGGGGCTGAACATGCCGTTCTGCATTTACTCTATGCTCGATTCTGGCATAAGGTGTTGTATGATATTGGCGCAGTTCCAACTAAAGAACCATTCGCTAAACTATTCCACCAAGGTATGATCCTAGGTGAAAATGGTGAGAAGATGAGTAAATCACGTGGTAATGTCATAAATCCGGATGATATTCTTGTGACGCATGGTGCAGACGCATTAC
>JAJZTY010000018.1 GCA_021847325.1 Bacillota bacterium | reverse complement strand
ATACAAAGAAACATTTATCAATGGTGTTATTTCAGAGAGTACTTTAGTATCATCTACTGTTATCAAACAACCTGTACGTGAAGTTGTTCGTATTGGAACTAAGGTTGTCCCAGGTATCGGTTCAGGTACATTCCGTTGGCCATTAGGCTCTGACTCAAAAGTATCGTGTAGATGGTATTGTTATGCGGGACATCAAGGATTAGACCTTGTCTATAACTTTAATAAGAATGGTCCTATTTATGCGGCTGATAGAGGTGTTGTATCTCGCGTAGGATATGATTGGCGTAATGGTTATCATGTATACATTGATCATAATAATGGAATGAAAACACTTTATGCTCATATGGTTCGTTATCCTCCTGTAAAATTAGGAGAAAGAATTGAGAAGGGTGACTTTATAGGGAATGTTGGTAATACAGGGCGTTCGACAGGAGCACATTTACACTTTGGTATATATGTCGAAGGTAGTGCTAAGAATCCATGTAATTACTTAGATGGATGTTAATATGAAATTTAGTATTTTAGCAAGTGGTTCAAAAGGGAATTGTACATACATACAAGCTGGTTCAACCCAGCTTGTTATTGATTGTGGCATGACAAAAAAATATTTGACACAATCTTTTCATAGTATTAATGTAGACTTAAATACGATAGATGCATTATTAATTACTCATGATCATAGTGATCATATTGCACAAGTAAAAGTTTTTAAGGAAGTGAGAAAAGTCATCTCCCCAGTATTATTGGATGTAAGAGAAGATATTGAAGTTTGGATGCCATACATGAATCATAGATTTAAGGATGTTGATATTATGCCAATTGTATTGTCACATGACTGTGACATGATTTATGGATATATTATTCAACATAATGGTGAAAAACTTGTTTATATTACAGATACTGGGTATATTAAGTCAAAAGACTTTAATCTATTAAGAGATGCGGATTATTATATTATAGAAAGCAATCATGATGTCGATTTATTAATGAAATCAAGTAGACCCTATCCAACTAAACAAAGAATATTATCGGATACGGGTCACTTAAGCAACGAGGATAGTTCATACATTATTTCTCAACTCGTAACGAATCGAACTAAAGAAATTGTATTAGCTCATTTATCTCAAGAAGCTAATTTACCTTCTATTGCCTTAAAGTGTGTGTATGAAGCTTTAGATAAAGAAGGAATACAATCAAGTCAATTTAAAATACGTTGTGCATATCAAACTGAGATATTACAAGGAGGATTAGATTATGAAGAAATTACTAACTACGAGCCTAATCTTAGCATTGCTCATTTGGAATAGTGTTTTAACATACGAAGTGTTTTTCAATCGACCTGCAGATACAACAGTCAATCCTGATGGAACTGTTGTACAAACCGTTGTGACAGAATTTGATACGGATGTTACACGTGTTGTGGAGAACTCAATTGAGAAAGTTGTAGGAATACAAGCAATTCAATTTGATGAAGTGTTTTCTACTGGTAGTGGTGCAATTTTCGATAGTAAGGATGGATTAGTCCATATTGTGACGAATAATCATGTTGTCGAAGATGCATCTAAAATTAGGGTTGTATTTGCGAATGGTGAAGAAGTAGAAGCGAAACTCATGGGATCGGATGTATTTACAGATCTTGCGTTACTTGAAGTAGAAGTAACTTTTGAAGTGAATGCGTTTAAGTTTGGTGATTCTTCACTTGTAAAAGTAGGTGAAAATGCACTTGCGATTGGTAGTCCTTTAGGATTAGATTTCCAGGGCTCTGTCACAATGGGTATTATTTCAGGAAAAGATCGAGTGGTTCCAGTGGATTTAGATAATAATGGTGTGGATGATTGGGATAGTATCGTACTTCAAACAGATGCGGCAATTAATCCTGGAAATAGTGGTGGACCACTTATCAATTTAGCTGGAGAGCTTATTGGAATTACTTCAATGAAAATAGCAGACAGCTCCGTTGAAGGTATGGGTTTTGCGATTCCAATTAATGAAGTGATGCCGATAATTCAACAAATCAAAGAAAATGGAAAAGTTATACGTCCTGTCGTAGGGATATCAGCGGTGAGTTTAGATGAATTAGCTGTGTATCAAAAAAGTTACTATGGGATTCGTCTTGATTTAAATGCTGGATTATATGTCATGAGTGTTATGGATGGAAGTCCTGCACAATTAGCTGGTATAAAAGAGGGTGATGTTATCACAACCTTCGATAACGTCAATATAACAAGTTTCAAGGAATTTAGAAAATTACTCTATTCCAAAAAAGTGGGAGATGTTGTGTCTGTTAGCTATGAGAGAAATGGCAAAAGCACAACGGTTGATGTAAAGCTTCAATGATTAAAGTTATTTGCATAGGTAAGTTAAAAGAGAAATCATTAGTTTCATTAGTGGATGACTATTTATGTCGAATATTACCTTACACCAAGATTAGTATTGATGAATTAAAAGATTTTCCTAATTATGATGATGATTCGAGTAATCGATTAAGCATTGAGAAAGAATCTAAGTCGATTTTAGATAAAATTTCGAATGATGATTATGTGATTCTTTTGGATCTAAGAGGAAAGTATTATTCTTCTATAGAAGTAAGTCAATTGATTGATCAGGCAAGTACTTATGGTTCTAAGAATATTGTATTCATTATTGGAGGCTCATTAGGTGTGGATAATAATGTGTTAAAACGAGCTAATGCAGTATGGAAACTATCAAACAATACATTTCCACATGGTATTGTGCGTGTATTAGTTCTTGAACAAATATATCGTTCTTATCGAATTTTAAATAATCAAAATTATCACAAATAAAAAATGGCTTAAATAAATTTATTAGGGACTTTCATTGAAAGCCCTTTTTTGTTGTATTTAATGCATTTATAAGCTAAAATAGAAACAACAAGTAGGAGGGTATTTGTGTGAAGCAAATTAATGTTTTAGTCATTGATCCAGTTGGATTGCATGCACGTCCAGCAACAGTAGCTGTTAGTGCTGCTAGCCGTTTCAAATGTGAAGTCAAGGTTGCGTTTAAAGGTCGTTCAGTTAATATGAAGTCAATTATGGGCGTTATGTCATTGGGTATTCCTACTCAATCAGAAGTCATGATTTCTTGTGAAGGTGAAGACGAAGAAGAAGCAATCAAGACGATCGAAGATGTATTAAGAACTCAAAAGGTCATTCAATAAAGAATGCGTAAAATGAAGATGATCTCATCTTCTTTTTATAAGGTGAACTATGGAAAAAACAATTAATCATTGGAAGAATCATCCTAATTTAGACCCTAAGCTTAGAGAAGAATTAAATCGATTATCTGAAAGTGAATTAAAAGATGCGTTTTATACAAACCTAGAATTTGGGACTGCAGGTATGCGTGGTCTTTTAGGTGTTGGATGTAATCGCCTTAATATTCATACCATTCGTAAGGCAAATGTAGCGTTTGCGCGTTACTTAAGCCAATATCCTAATGTGTTTAAGACAGGTGTCGCTATTGCCTATGATAACCGTTATATGTCAAAAGAATTTGCGCAAGAATCTGCGAATGTCTTAGCAAGCTTCAATATTCCTTCCTATGTATTTACAACCCTAAGACCTACTCCAGAACTATCCTTTGCGGTTCGTGAATTAGGTTGTGAAGGTGGTATCGTAATAACTGCATCTCATAATCCAAAAGAATACAATGGTTATAAAGTTTATGATAATAAGGGGTGTCAATTAATACCTGAACTTATTGATCAAGTTATTCATGAAATTAATAAAATTGATGATGAGCTTGCGATTGAAGTAAATTTATCGGATAAACAAAAAGAATTAATTCATTGGATTGATCATGAAATTGATGAAGTTTATATTAAACGTGTTTTAGCGATTCAAAATCGTCCAGAAATGGATAAATCGAATCTTAATCTTGTGTTCACACCGCAACATGGAACCGCATTAATTCCTGTGACTGAGGTATTTAATAAGGCAGGCTATCCATACATTCTTGTGGATGAACAATGTTCCTTTGATCCTGAGTTTCCAAACACAAAATCACCCAATCCTGAAGAAAAGGTTGCGTACGAAAAAGCAATAGAACTAGCTCGTAAAGTCAACGCGGATGGCGTTTTAAGTACTGACCCTGATGCGGATCGTGTTGGAATTGTGGTTAAGCATAATAATGAATATATCTTATTAACAGGTAATCAAACAGGTTCTATTTTAATTGAGTATTTATTGAAAACTAAAACTCAATTAAATACGTTGCCAAAAAATCCAGTTATCTTTAATACAGTCGTAACATCTGATTTAGGTGAAAAGATTGCGAATCACTATGGTGTTAGTGTTGAGAAGACACTAACTGGTTTCAAATTTATTGGTGAGAAGATTGCGAAATATGAACAAACACTTGAAAAGAATTTTGTGTTTGGGTATGAAGAAAGTTATGGTTATTTAGTTGAACCGTTTGTAAGAGATAAAGATGCGATTCAAGCATGTCTATTAATAGCGGAATGTATGAGTTATTACAAACATGAGGGATTAACTTTAGTGGATGTTTTAAATAACTTATATCAACGTTTTGGTTATCATCATGAAGATCAAGTTTCACTTACTCTTAAGGGAAGCGAAGGATCACAAAAAATAAAATCAATTTTAAATCATTTTAGAACAAGCCTTATTTCTGATTTTGCGGGATTAAAAGTAGTTGGTAAAGAAGATTATCTTTTAGGTGAAAAGACAAAAGATGGTTTGAAGACAAAACTTGATTTCCCTCCTTCAGATGTGATTAAGTATTATCTTGAAGATGGCACATGGTTGGCTATTCGTCCGTCTGGGACAGAGCCTAAATGTAAATTCTATTTCTGTGTTTTAGGTAAAGATGAAGTAGAAGTCAAAGAAAAATTTAGTTCAATAAATCAAGCATTGAAGATACACCTTGAATGATCAAGGAATAGGGGGTCCATATGTATAAACAGAAAATTGTAGAATCTTTTCATGAGGGACATTGTTTAGATGCACATAAGGTATTTGGTGCACATTTTGATTATGACAATGCGCCTGGTGTAAGATTTACAGTCTATGCGCCACATGCGCGTCATGTTCAATTATTGGGTTCATTTAATTATTGGAGTAAACCAATAGATTTAACTCGACTTGATAATGGATCATGGACCGTGTTTGTGCCAGATGTCGCAGAATGGACATTGTATAAATATCGCATTGAACAAGCAAATGGAGAATGGGTCGAAAAGAGTGATCCTTATGCATTTGCGTCTGAATTAAGACCGAAGAATGCTAATCTAGTCGTTAATCTCAATAATTTCCCATGGCGAGATGCGATGTGGGTTAATCGAAGAGATAAAGGATTTGATAAACCGATTAATATTTATGAGCTTCATTTAGGAAGTTGGATGAAGCGTGATGCTCATGAATGGCTTAATTATGAAGAGATTGCGCATAAGCTAATACCTTATGTTAAAGAAATGGGATACACCCATATCGAAATCATGCCAATAACAGAGTATCCATTTGATGGCTCATGGGGTTATCAAGCTCATGGGTACTTCTCACTCACAAGTCGATATGGAACGCCTAAACAATTCATGACTTTTGTGGATGAGTGTCATATCAATGACATTGGAGTAATTTTAGATTTCGTTCCTGTGCATTTTGTAAAGGATTCACATGGATTACGCCAATTTGATGGGTCTCCACTCTATGAATATCCAAATTCAACCGATGCGAATAGTCAATGGGATACATTAAACTTTGATTTATGGAAAGAAGAAGTTCGTAGCTTCTTAATGTCTTCCGCAAGTTTCTGGATTGAAATGTATCATGTGGATGGTTTAAGAATAGATGCAGTATCTAATATTATTTTCTGGCATGGAAATAAACAAAATGGGATTAATGATGGAGCTACTGCCTTTGTTCGTCGTTTAAATTATTATCTAAATGTTCGTTATCCAGGTATTTTAATGATGGCTGAAGATTCTTCTGATTTCCCTAAAGTTACTCATCCTACTACTGAGATGGGCTTAGGATTTGACTATAAGTGGGATTTAGGTTGGATGAATGATACCTTGAAGTATTACAGTTTAGATCCAGTTTATCGTCAATTTCATCATCATCAATTAACCTTCTCAATGGCTTATTTCTATTCTGAGAACTTTATATTACCTTTATCTCATGATGAAGTTGTGCATGGTAAAGGCACTATTATTAATAAAATGTGGGGAGAGTATAAGCAGAAGTTTGCGCAAGCACGTAATCTTTACGCGTATATGTATGCTCATCCTGGTAAGAAGCTTAATTTCATGGGAAATGAGTTAGCTCATTTTAGAGAGTTTGATGAGAATGTAGAGACGGATTGGTTCTTATTAGGATATTATTCACACAATACATTTAATCGTTATATTCGTGATTTATCACATATATATAAATATCATAATGCATTAAGTTTCAATGACTATAAACACAATGGGTTTAAATGGATCGATGCGGATAATACGGCTCAATCAATTTATTCTTTCTATCGTGAAGATCCTCAATCAGTTATTGTATGTATCTTTAATATGACACCTGTTTCGTATGAATCTTATCGTTTCGGAGTTCCATATGAAGGTGTGTATACAGAGATTCTAAATACTGAGAAAGATATCTATGATGGATGTAATATGTGCAATTATTTCCCACTAAAGACTGAAAAGGTTGATTGTCACCGCTTTCACCAGAGTATTTTAGTGAGATTAGCACCTTTTGCAGGAATTTATTTTGAGTATAAAAAATAATGACCAATCGCAAAATTAGTGCTATTATGTTAAAGGTCATTTAGGAGGCTTATATGTTTAAAGATAAATTTGAATTCAAACGCGACTTTACACAACGAGTTGTTGAGTTATATGGTCGTTCAGTTGAACAATCACATAGAACAGAACGATACATTGTATTAGGCGAAATGGTTAGAGACTATGCGTCGATTCATTGGAAACAAAACAAAGAAACTATTGCACAACTTGAGGCAAAACAAATGTTTTACTTCTCAATGGAGTTTTTGATTGGTCGTTTAATGACGAACAATTTAATGAACTTAGGGATTTACGATGTTGTTCGTGATGGTCTAAGTGAATTAGATATTGATATTAATGAATTAGAAGATCTAGAATCAGATGCTGGTTTAGGGAATGGTGGCTTAGGTCGTTTAGCGGCTTGTTTCTTAGATTCACTTGCATCGATGTCATTACCAGGTCATGGGAACTGTATTCGTTATGAATATGGTTTATTTAGACAGAAGATTGTGGATGGAGCTCAAATAGAAGTTCCGGATCAATGGTTAAGACTTGGAAATGTATGGGAAGTACGTAAACCTAAACATGCGGTAGATGTTAAGTTTTGGGGTCGTATTGAAATGGGTAAAACAGATGATGGACGTGTTGTGTTCAATCAAGTTGATTGTGAACATGTTTTAGCTGTTCCATATGATATGCCTGTTGTCGGTAAATCAACTGATACAACGAATACATTACGCTTATGGAGTGCAGAGGCGAGTGATATTCTTCCTGCAAACAAGGATTTTAGACAATATATTACTGAAGTTCGTGAAATTTGTCAGAACGTTTATCCAGATGATTCAACTGAACATGGTCGTTATTTACGTCTAAAGCAACAATACTTCTTTGTGTCGGCTGGTCTAATTTCATACTTAAAAGCTCATTTAAGAGTTTATCCAAGTTTAGATAATTTACATGAAAAGGTTGTGTTCCAATTAAATGATACACATCCTGTTTTAGCGATTCCTGAACTTATGCGTTTACTCATGGATGAATATGGTTATACATGGGATCATGCTTGGGATATTGTGACAAAGTGTGTAGCGTATACGAATCATACGGTTATGGCTGAAGCATTAGAAAAATGGCCAATTCATTTTGTACAATTGTTGTTGCCAAGAATCTATATGATTATCGAAGAAATCAATCGTCGTTTTGTGGAAAGTGTTAAAGCACAATTCCCTTATGAAGAGGATTTGGTAAAACGTGTTTCCATTATTAAAGATGGACAAATTCATATGGCTAACTTAGCGATTGTCGCAAGTATGTCTGTTAATGGGGTTGCGAAGTTACATACTGAAATCTTGATTAATGATGTTATGAAGGATTTCTATCGTATCTTTAGTACTAAGTTTAATAATAAGACAAATGGTATTACACATCGTAGATGGTTAGTTTATTCCAACCCACAATTATGTGAATTATTGGATAAGACAATTGGGGATGATTATGTCTACCAACCAGATCATTTATTAAACTTAATGCCACATGTTAATAAAAAGAGACTTCAAAAAGAGTTCTTAAAAGTTAAACAAGAACGTAAAGAAATATTAGCGGCATATATTAAGAAAGTGACTGGTATTGAATTAGATACTAATTCTATATTTGATGTGCAGGCTAAACGTTTACATGCATATAAACGTCAACTACTCAATGTAATGCATATTATTTATTTATATCAAAAGTTAAAATCAGATCCTAATTTTACAATGCATCCTCGTAGCTTTATCTTTGCGGCTAAAGCAGCACCTGCTTACTATTTTGCGAAGAAAGTTATCAAGCTTATCCACTCTGTTGGGGATAAAGTTAATAATGATCCATATGTTTCACAATTTATGAAAGTTGTGTTTATCCCGAACTACAATGTATCCATTGCGGAAATTCTAATGAATGCGGCAGATGTGTCTGAACAAATCTCTACTGCAGGTAAAGAAGCTTCTGGTACAGGTAATATGAAGTTCATGATGAATGGCGCAATCACATTAGGTACATTGGATGGTGCGAATGTAGAAATTCACGAGCATGTTGGTGAAGAATACGATGTTATATTTGGATTAAAGGTTGAAGAAATTGAAGAATTAAAAGCTAAGGGTTATGATGCTTGGGAATATGTAAATAAAGATCCTGAACTAAAGGCTGTTGTTAATTCATTTACGGACGGAACCTTTAGTACAAGTATTGAAGAATTCAAATCTATTTATGATGAACTCATGTTTAGAAATGATGAGTACTTCTTATTGGCAGACTTTAGAGCGTATGTAGAAGCTCAAAGAGAAGTTGAAATAAGATATGCAGATAAAGAGTATTGGGCTAGAATGTGTTTAGTGAATATTGCTCAATCTGGGTTCTTCTCTTCGGATCGTACGATTCAAGAGTATGCGAACGATATTTGGAAAATTAAACCAATTAATGACTAGGTAGCGAATGCTACCTATCTTTATTAGAAGGGAAAGTTATGTCTATCATAATTACGATATTAGTTTTAATGGCATTTCAGTTTACAACCACAATGACAATGTCATTCATTTTATCCGTTCAACCAGCTTTAGCGGAGTTCTTTAATATTCCTGTTGCGATGGTTCCATACTTGAATATTGGTTTTATTGCTTCTGGAATGTTAGTCCCATTATTTGGATATTTTGCGGATAAAAAAGGTCTTAAAAATATGCTAGTTGTTGGAACGTTTATCTTTTCAATTGGCGCTCTTCTTACTTCTTTCGCTTCAACTTCGGTTGTATATTTTATTACACGAATGATGATTGGAGTTGGACACAACGTATTCTTTGCATTAGTAGCGGTTTATTACGCAAGATTAGTAGATACTAGAATATTAGTAAAAGTATCTGGTTATTTTAAACTAGCATTTGCGGCGGGTATTTTTATGGCTCCGATTGCAGGTGCGATTACTGTAAAGTACTTTACCTTCCAATCATTCTATTTACTATCATTTGGTCTTTCACTTTTCTTCGCATTGCTTATAACTCGTATTCCAGATATTAAGAATGTTCATACAACACCCATCACATTAAATGATTTTAAGTCATTATTTAAAATACGTTTTGTTAAGTGGTTATTATTTGGTGCTTTCTTTTTATCGATCGCTCCAAATACTATTTTCAGTTTCTTAAGTATTTATCTTAATTCCATAGGCGAGACTCAAGAATACATTTCTTTTGTCTACACAGTAATAGGATTAGGTACAATTGGATCTGGTTTTGTGATTATCTTTTTGGGTCATCGCTTCAAGTTTAAAGAATTACTTAAGTTTGGAATATTAGGAATTATCATTTCTATTCCATTCATGTTCACATTAAGTCCTTGGTTAATTTTACCCACTGGTTTTGCGTTCGCATTATCTTTTGATTTAGTTCTAGGTGTTCTATTTCCTGTCGCATCTTCACTTCCTGTAAAGAATAGCGCGAGTTTAACTGCATTAATTAGTTTAACTATGTCTATGACGGCTTTATTGGCAAGTTTTATTAATCCGATTTTATATCAAATGTTTGGTTTTAGATTGTTAATAGGTATTGTTTTTATCGCTTCATTGTTGGCATATTATGTGATTAAGAAAACTTTTAAATTAGTCGATGAGTATAAATTGTAAGATGATAAAAATTGAGTATAATTAACATATGCGTAAAGTTAATCGATTTGAAGCACATTTAGATGATTATGGAATTATCACTGCATATCTCTCAAAAGAGTTTTATTCAGGTAGAAGTGATGTTTTTTATGTACGTGATTTAAAGGGTACTTTAAGTAAATGTTCTATATACAGTTATGAACAAAGTGGGAATGATTATTATAAGTACACATTAGGGTGTGATCCTAATTTAGTTATTGGTGATAATTATGATGTTCTAGAGGAACATGGTTTAACTGTGCCTCTTCAGTATAGTCTAATTACTAAGTCATTAAAGTTTGACCAAGACTTTTATTATGATGGAAATGATCTTGGTGTTAAATGTACAACAGAATCGTGTGATTTTGCGATATGGGCTCCAACCGCAAATCGTATTGTAGTAGAAATATTTAAAGAAAATGGGCCAGAAGTATTAGAATTAAAGCGTAGTGATAAAGGTGTTTTTAGACGTCATGTGAATTACAATGGACATGGTTTGAGCTATCTTTATCATATTTATGTAAATGGTATGTGGAATACTTCAATTGATCCAACTGGAGTTGGTTCTACAGTAAATAATCAAAGATCTGTTATTATCGATTTTAATCAATTAGAAAAGATTGATTCTCATAAGCTTAGTCCATTAAAACATTCCACCGATTCGATAATATACGAACTAAGTGTGCGTGATTTTACGATGCAAGCTGAGTCAAATATTAAAAATAGAGGTAAGTTTCTAGGTTTAACAGAAGAAAACACAAAGACCTTAGGTGGTGTATCGACGGGTTTATCTCATATAAAAGAGTTAGGTGTTACTCATGTACAAATCATGCCAATGTATGATTTTGCGACGGTCGATGAACATAACGTATCTCTTTTCTACAATTGGGGCTATGACCCTGTTCAATACAATGTCCCAGAAGGTAGTTATAGTACAAATCCAGATAATCCTTTATCACGTATTGAAGAAGCACGTAAAATGGTTGAGACATTCCATGAGAATGATATACGTGTCGTGATGGATGTTGTTTATAATCATGTTTATGATATGGAAGCGAGTTCGTTTGAGAAAGTTGTGCCGTATTATTACTTTAGACGTTCTAATACAGGTGCTTTATCGAATGGTTCATTCTGTGGTAATGATTTCGATTCCAATCGATTGATGGCTCGTAAATATATTCTTGATAGTGTTAAACATTGGATGAGTATGTATGATGTGGATGGATTTAGATTTGATTTAATGGGTGTTTTAGATGTGGATACTATGAATCAAGTAGAATCATTGTGTCGTAGTCTTAAGAAAGATTCTCTTGTCTATGGTGAAGGTTGGAATATGCCAACATCACTCCCTGAGAATATTAAAGCTAATCGATATAATCAACACTTAATGCCTAATATTGGACACTTTAATGATTTCTTCAGAGAACACGTTAAAGGAAAGACATCTCATGAAGAAGTGAATGTGAAGGGGTATTGTGCAGGAGATACCAATTATATTGAAGCAATGAAAGCGTGTATGATTGGCACATCTGTTAATAATTATGTTCGTTTATTTAATCAACCGACACAATCGATAAACTATATAGAATGTCATGATAATCATACGGTATGGGATAAACTTAAAGAGAGTAATAAAGAAGATAATCGTGATGTGCGTATTAAACGTCAAAAGCTAATGTTAGGTGCGATACTCTTAGCTCAAGGTATTCCATTTATCCATAGTGGACAAGAATTCTGTCGTACAAAGAATGGATTACACAATACGTATCGAAGTCCAGATACTGTAAATCAAATAGATTGGACTCGTAAAGATCGTTATCTAGAAGTATTTAAGTATACAAAAGATATGATAAAGCTAAGAAAGATGTTTCCGATTCTAAGATTAACTCAATCGGAACAAATCGAATCTCATGTTAAATTTAGAGAGTTTGATGGAATGTTAATTTTGAACTATAAGTGTCAAAAAGCGACTCCTTACTCAGAGATATGGATTTATATTAATCCTACAAATCAGATTTATTATGAAAGTTTTAATTCATTTGTAAAGATAATTGCGAATGAAGCTGGTTTAATAGATGGACTATTAGTACAGAATGCGACTATTAATCCTTATACATTAGTTGTGTTTGGGACAGTATAAAAGCGAATTTCTTCGCTTTTTTATTTTTGACTAGAGTCTTTTACAATGATTTGATATGGAAGGACATGATCTTTCTTAATATCTTTTTCAAGTTTCTCTATTTTATTTAGAAGTAGTTCCATACTTTTACAACCTAATTCATATGTATTTAATTCAACAGTAGTAATGGCTGGGTTATAAATTGAAGAGAATATCGTGTTATCAAACCCAACGACTTTGATATCTTCAGGAATGCGCTTCTTTCGTGTTTGTAGTTCATCAATAATACCAATTGCGATAAGATCAGAAGTTGCGAAGAATCCATCAATTTGTGGGTTTTCATCCAAAAGTAGTGCAGCGACTGATTTTGCGGAAATAAAACCAAAATTATATTCTTCATTTGTTTTAGAAAGAATTGGAAGATTATGTTTAGTTAATACATCGATATACGCACGATATTTCTCTAAGTGTGAAATAATTTGGGTCGAACCCGTATGAACATAGGCAATATTTTTACATCCACTTGAAATAAGATGTTCCATTAAATCATAACTTGCTTGATAGAAATCAACACTATAATAAGGAGCTTTTGATTCAGGAAGATACTCAATAACTTGAACCAATGGATAATTTGTATTTAGTTCATTGATTTCATCTAATGTTAGAGTGTTTGAAATTAAGATCATTCCATCGACATAGTGATTTCTTAACATTTTGACATAATGTTGTTCACGTGATCGATCACCATAGGTTGTACATATCAGTACATTATAGTTATTGTGATGGGCAATGTTCTCAATTCCTTGGATAATCATAGAGAAAAATGGGTTATCCACACTATGAACTAAGACTAAAATCATGTTTGTTTTATCTTTGCGTAAGAAAGTACCCATTGCGTTGGGTTGGTACTTTAGGCGTTCGATTGCTTGTTCGACTTTTTGACGTGTTTTCTCAGAAACGCCTGCACTATTAT
The DNA here is from genome assembly GCA_021847325.1 of Bacillota bacterium. Taxonomy (GTDB): domain Bacteria; phylum Bacillota_I; class Bacilli_A; order Erysipelotrichales; family Erysipelotrichaceae; genus UBA2212. The sequence goes on along the minus strand of JAJZTY010000018.1, from coordinate 8,224 downwards.
TGATGACTCTGGATACGGTTGCGACACTGACTTTCGCTAAAGATGCGACTTGTTGGATGGTACTCATATTAAATACATTATAACATAGGCATTATTCGTATAAATAAGCATTAAAAGATATTATTTGTGAAAATGTAAACGATTACAAATTTTTTTGTGTTTTAGTGAACTATAATGGACTTACATAGAAAAAGGAGGACAAAATGAAGAAAATTCTTACAATAATTTCTATGCTATTAGTTGTTTTATCATTAACGGCTTGCGCACCGAAAGAGGAAGAACAAGTCGTCATCACTTTTAAACAAAATAAACCTGAAATTGATGAGGCTCTACAAGCTTATGCGGCAGCTTATGAAGAAGCTACTGGCGTTAAGGTTAATGTTGTTTCTTGTGGTGGTGGAAGTTGTGTATTAGGGGATATGTTAAAGGCTGATTACGCTGCTGGTGAAATGCCTGATATCTTCCCAATTGATGGCCCAGATAGCTACAAACAATGGGAAGCAATCGTTGCAGATCTAAGTGCTGAAAAATGGGTTGATGATACTTCAGTTGAATACGTTGTAGATGGTAAAGTTGTTGGTTTCCCAGTTGCTGTTGAAGGTTGGGGTATGGCTTACAATGCTGATCTACTTGCTAAAGCTGGTATCGATCCTACTACTTTGAATAATTATCAAGCATACGTTGATGCATTTGCTAAATTAGATGGTATGAAAGCAGAATTAGGTATCGACTCTGTTGTATCTATGACTGCTGGTCCTGGTATGTATTGGGTTACAGCTCACCATAATTTCAATAGCTTGTTATCCAATGGCGTTCCTTATGGTGACTTAAGTGTTGCGAACAAATTCTTAGCTGGTGATATTGATGAAACTCGTTTAACTGAATATGCTAACTGGGTTAACTTACTATTCACTTACGCTGACAAAACTGTTCTAACAACAGGTAACTATGATTCTCAAGTTGGCGCATTCTTAAATCAAAAAGCAGTATTCTTACACCAAGGTAACTGGGTTGATGGAAACTTAACTGAAGCTACATTCGATATGGCATTTGCGCCTCACGGTTCTACAACTGCTGTAACTGATGGTATCTTCGTTAGTGCTCCTGCATGGTATGTTGTAAATAAAGATTCCAAGAATTACCAAGCAGCTCTAGATTTCTTAAATAATATGGTTTATACAGAACTTGGCCAAAAATACATGGTTGAAGATGCTGGTATGATTCCTGCATTCGGTAATATTAAGTTACAACCAAAAGGTAAATTATCACAATCTGTTCAATCTTGGACAGCTGAAGGAAAAGTTTATTCTTGGAACCAATACTTATTTGCTGGTGAATTCAGAGATAACGTCTTAGGACCTATCTATGATCAATTAGCTCAAGGTGCTGTATCTGTTGATGAATTTGTTGAATTGTTTAAAACAGCTCTAACTGATAACGCAAAATAATCAGTTAATACATAAGGAGCAGGGTTGTTCCTGCTCCTTATTTTTATAAAAGGAGGACAGTATGTCGAAATTCATTAATACGTTTAAGAAAATGGGTAATGATAGTTTGAATCAAGATAAGCGGAACCAAAAATTTATTTTCTGGTTGTTCTTGTTTCCTTCCTTATTTTCATTTGCGATGGTTCAGATTATACCATTCGCAATTGGAATTTATTATTCCTTTACGAACTGGTCTGCTACAGCTCAATTTTCAATTGATTTTGTAGGACTAAAGAATTATTTTGATGCATTTCAAGATCCTGCTTTCCTCTATGCCACGATTATTACATCTGTGTATACGATTTTAAATATTATGCTTGTCAATGTGATTGCGTTCTCCTTGGCGCTTCTAGTCACATCACAATTAAAGGGTCGAAATATATATCGAGCTGGTTTCTTCTTGCCCAACATTATTGGTGGAATCATCTTGGGTTATATTTGGCAATTTATCTTTAATTATTTTGTGCCTAGAATTGCCACGATGGCAGGATTTACGTATCTTGCAGAAAATTTGATGTTAGGTAACAGTAATACAGCTATCTTAGCGATGGTTATCGTTAGTACATGGCAATCAGCAGGTTATATCATGATGATCTATGTTGCGGCTTTACAGAATGTACCAAGAGATCTTATTGAGGCAGCTCAAATTGATGGCGCAAATGCTTGGCAAAGATTCCGTAATATTACAATTCCGATGGTATCTCAAGCTTTCACAGTAACGCTATTCCTAACATTGGTGAATTCATTCAAACAATTTGACGTGAACGTATCCTTGACGAATGGTGGTCCTAGTACGATGTTTATGGGTAAAGCGATTAAAGGTACAACTCTACTTGCGATGAATATTAGTGATACATCTACGATTTCACTGAATACGGCTCAAGCACAAGCTAAAGCGATTATATTCTTCTTAGTATTAGTTACTTTCTCACTCATTCAAGTTTATGTATCGAAGAAACGGGAGGTTGAACTCTAATGTTTAAAAATGTAAACAATCGTATTATTCTTAAGAATATTGCGGAAATGTTAACGATTGGATTAGTAGTATTATTCTTAGTTCCATTATTTCTAGTGTTGATTAATGCGGCTAAAACAAATAATGAAATTATTCAAACTCCATTAAGTTTACCAACCGATTGGTCTATCTTGTGGAAGAACATTACTAATATTTGGTCGAATCCAAATCTTAGATATAGCCAAGCACTTATTAATTCTACAATTATTACTGTTCTATCTCTTATTGGTATTACAATATTCTCTGCTATGGCAGCTTGGGTATTATTACGTACAAAAACAAAAACATCGACCGCAATATTTATGTTATTTGTGGCTGCGATGGTTATTCCATTTCAAGTTGTTATGTTTCCATTGGTTAAATGGTTTGGAATCTTTCAATCGATAACTGGAATTCAAATGTTAAGAAGTTATTTTGGGATTATTGTGGCATATATTGGGTTTGGTAGTTCATTATCCATCTTTATGTTTCATGGTTTTATGAAATCAATTCCGCATGAAATTGAAGAAGCAGCTTATATGGATGGATGTGGAAAGTTTAAAACATTCTTCTTAATTGTGTTGCCGATCTTAAAACCTATCTATGTAACAATCCTTATTTTAAATGGTATTTGGATTTGGAATGACTTCCTACTTCCAATGTTAGTATTAGGAAAAGGAACGCCTGTACAAACACTTCCATTAGCGGTTAATAACTTTGCAGGCGCATTCCTAGTATCTTGGGATTTGATGATGACCGCAATCCTTATGGCTTTAGTTCCAATTATTGTGTTCTTCTTAATGGCCCAAAAACATATTATTAAAGGTATGGTTGAAGGGTCTGTAAAATAGGTGTTTATATGAAACTATGTGCGTTTGGTGAGTTACTGATTGATGTAGCTCCTTATGGAGTGTCTGATCGAAAGTTTCCAATTTATGAGTTTAATCCTGGTGGTGCTCCAGCGAATGTCGCTGTGGCAGTTCGGAATTTAGGTCAAGATGCAAGTTTTATTGGTCAAGTTGGAAATGATCATTTTGGTCGATTCTTGAAAGATACATTAGAGAGTAAAAAAGTTGATACTGAAGGATTGTTGTTAAGTTCAAAATATCCAACTTCTTTGGCAATTGTTAGTATTGGGGATAATGGAGAACGAAGTTTTAGTTTCTATCGAAAAAATAATGCGGATGTAATGGTAGAGTTTAACGATTTATTTAAACATAAAATAGAAGAAGCGAATATCTTTCATATTGGTAGTGTGAGTATGACGGATGAACCTTGTCGTCAAACTAGTTTTGATTGTTTGAACTACGCAAAATCAATGAATAAGGTTATAAGTTATGATCCAAATCTAAGAAGATTGTTGTGGGATGATTTAGATATTGCTAAGAAGATGATCTTAAAGGGATTAGAATATGCTGATATTGTTAAACTTAGTGAAGAAGAACTTACATTTCTAACAGAGAGTGATGATTATGAAGTCGCAAGTCGATTACTATCCGCACAATATCCATTTAAGTTATTATTAATCACATTTGGTTCAAATGGTTGCGCATACTTATACAAAAATACATACAAACATATTCCTTCATTCCATGTGCATTCAGTGGATACTACTGGAGCTGGGGATGGCTTTTTTGGGTCTGTGTTAGCTCAGATAATGGAAAAGGAGATCAATCTTGATCAACTTGATTATGATACATTGAACCAAATTGGACGTATTGCGAATGCATGTGGTGCCTTTGCGACAACTCAAAAAGGCGCAATAGGATCATTGGCATATCCTGCTGATATTAAGAAAATGTTAGGTGAGTAAATGAATAATCGAACTAAAATACGTGAGCTTTACATGAAACTCTATCACAATGAAACTGCACTTAATGAGTTATTTGAGTGTATGGATTCATATAAGTCTCTACGTTCAAAAGATTTATTATTGATGGATAAAAACCAAAAGAATTGGTACTTTGGACAAGATATTGTAGGGATGACACTTTACACTGATTTGTTTGCGGGAAATCTCAAAAAGCTTAGTCAAAAGATTGATTACTTTAATGATTTGGGAATTACTTTCTTACATCTTATGCCATTACTTAAACCAAGAGATGGTGAAAATGACGGTGGGTATGCAGTAGAAGATTATCGTAATATTGATCCAAGATTAGGATCAATTGATGATTTCACTAAACTACTAAAAGATCTACGTAAACATGATATAAAAGTATGTATTGATTATGTTATTAATCATGTTGCTAAGGAACATGTTTGGGCGAAAGAAGCACTGAATCACGATAAATTAAAACAGGATTATTTCATCATGTATGATACAGATGAAATGCCTAATCGATTTAATCGAACTGTTCCTGAAGTTCTACCCGATAAATGTCCTGGTAATTTCACCTATTATCCAGAAATCAAGAAATATGTATTTACCTCATTTAGTGATTTTCAATGGGACTTAAACTTCCAAAATCCATATGTATTTAATGGAATGACTGATAATCTTCTCTATTTAGCGAATTTAGGTGTAAATATGATTCGTTTAGATGCGATTCCATTTATGTGGAAACAAGTTGATACAACTTGTCGTAATCTAGAACCGATTCATGATTTATTAAAAATGTTTAATTTAATCAAAGAAGATGTTTGTCCATCTCTTGCACTATTAGGTGAAGCGATTGTAGAACCACAAGAAATAGTGAAATATTTCGGGAATGAATCTGACCCTGAGTGTGAAGTAATGTATAATGCGAATCTTATGGTCGATATATACAATGCGTTTGCTAGTCGTGATGTTCGATTAATTACCATTGATGCGAATCGTTTCCAAATTCCACATCGAGGTACATGGATGAATTATGTTAGATGTCATGATGATATTGGTTGGGGATTTAATGAACAGGCTATTAAATCATTTGGATTTGATCCTTACTTACATAAACAATTTTTAATTAAATTCTATGGAAATGAACATCCAGGTTCATTCTCTAAAGGGGAAATGTATCAATTTAATCCATTAACACGTGATGCACGTACCAATGGTACTCTAGCCAGTCTACTTGGATTAGAAAAGGCAATAGAATCTAAACAAGATTATCGTCGTTATGAATCTATTCGTAGAATTAATCTTGCGCATGCCTTAATCCTTACATATCGTGGGTTTCCACTCATTTACTCTGGAGACGAAATTGCGAGCTTAAATGATCAATCCTATAAACTAGATCCTGATAAAATGCGTGAGGGTCGTTGGGTTCATCGTCCTTTCTTTGATTGGAAACGATCAAAAAATAAGGATTTGATGGGAACAGTTGAGTATGATGTTTATCAAAACTTAAAGAAATTGATTGATATTCGTAAGAAATTACCATTCTTACAGGGTCAAGCTAATCAATATGCTTTGGATTTGAATAATATGAGTGTATTGGGATTGATTCGTCAAATTAAAACACAAACATTCTTTGCGTTGTTTAACTTTAGTGAACATACACAGTGGGTAAAAACAGATCATTTAAGACAATTATTTAATGGAGTGATTGCGATAGACTTAATACAGGGAAGACAATTTAATTTAAATGATGAAACAATTGAATTAAGTCCATATGAATTTGTATGGTGTATAAAGGATAAAAATCAATAGAAGATAGAGAGGTTAACCGATGGAACGTAAATGGTGGATGAGTGCAGTTGGATATCAGATATATCCAAGAACATTCTATGATAGTAATAATGATGGAATTGGAGATCTAAAAGGGATTATTCAAAAGTTAGATTATATCCATGATTTAGGGGTCAATTTAATATGGATTGGGCCTTTCTATAAATCACCTATGGATGATAATGGGTATGATGTGAGTGATTTCTTTGATGTGGATCCAGTGTTTGGTACATTAGAGGATGCACGAGAGTTACTATCAGAAGCACATAAAAGAGATATTAAAGTTGTGTTGGATTTGGTTCTTAATCATACATCAGATGAACATGAGTGGTTTATGGAATCTCGTTCAAGTTTAAATAATCCTAAGCGTGATTATTATATCTGGCAAAAAGGAAAAGTAGATAAAGAGGGCAAGCTTGTCCCTCCGAATAATTGGGGTAGTTTCTTTGAAGGGTCTGCTTGGAATTATGATGAGACAACCAAAGAATTCTATATGAAAATCTTTTCTAATAAGATGCCTGATTTAAACTGGGATAATCCAAAACTAAGAGAAGAAATGTATAGAGTTGCTTGTTATTGGTTAGATCTTGGAGTCGATGGTTTTAGAGTGGATGCGATTGCGCATTTAGCACGAGATTTATCGTTTGAAGATAGTACATTACCTTTAAATATCCATGGAGTTGCGCCAGATTGGAGTAAGTTCTCTAATCGTCCTGAGTTATTTACTTATATTAATGAATTTCATGATAAGGTCTTAAGCCAGTATGATTGTATGACTGTTGGAGAAGTAGGTGGAGGCGCAAGAATTGAATCTGGATTGGGTTATGCGGCTTATGACGCAAGAGCGTTTAATATGGCGTTTAACTTTGATCATTGTTGGGAAACAAGTCAAGTTTTAGATCCTATCACAAATCAAATGAAGAATGTGACCAATGTTAAACATCTTAAAGAAATATTTAACTATTGGATAGAAGGCATGAAAAATAAAGGATGGTTACCACAATATTGGTTAAATCATGATCATCCGCGTGTTATTAATCAGTATGGAGATCCGATTCATTATCATCGAGAGTCAGGTTCAATGTTGGGAATGGTTTTATTAACATTACCTGGAACTCCATTTATCTATAATGGTGAAGAGATTGGGATGACCAATGTGGATTATACAGATGTGAATGATTTTAATGATGTATGGGTTAAAAATAACGTAAGTAAATTGCTTGAGCATGATTCAATGGAGAATGTGTTAGATCGATTAAGACGAACTTCAAGGGACAATGCGAGAACACCTATGCAGTGGTCAGATGAACCGTATGCAGGTTTCTCTAAATCGAATCCAATTCAAAAAGTGATTTCAAATTATGTTCAGATTAATGTTAAAAATCAATTATTGGATGAACATTCAATTTTGAAATCGTACCAAAAGTTAATTCATCTTAGACGTTTCAGTGAATATTCTGATGTACTTATATTTGGTCAATTTAAATTAGTGAATGAATTAAACGAAGATGAATTTGCGTTTGATCGATGGAATGAACATAAAAAGGTTCGAATCATCGCAAATTTCAGACCTTATTCAGTTCATTTTGATCAACCTGATGGAAAACTTATTTATTCAAATTATGAAAGAGAGTCTTCATATGGTCATGAATTAAAACCATTTGAAGCACTTATGATTGAGTTAAACAATGATTAGTACGATTTATACAAAAGTATTAAATGAGAAACATAGACAGAGTGTACAAGAGTTCTGTGATTCTTTTGGAGAAGAAGGTAAGTGGATTAGTGATGATGTGTATCGCTTGGATGTAAGTGAGAATCATCGTATTCAATACAAATTAAGCTTATCGTCATTTGAATCTGATTTAGGTTCCAATGTATGTGCAGTATGTGGAATTAAAGATGATACCTTGATGAGTGTCGCAATTGATTGTGCTTATCGATATACATTGGGTAAAATGGTTGACTTAAGTGATTTAATGTTAATTTGTATTTATAACAATAACACTAATTTAATAGAAGCACTTAATGAAAAGTTAAAAGGTGTATCACCTGAAATTATTGATACTTTAAAGATGTATTTTAATACAG
>JAJZTY010000132.1 GCA_021847325.1 Bacillota bacterium | reverse complement strand
ATATGATTTGGCTAATTCTCGTTTGGATAAATCAGTTACTAGCGGTATTCATCATAAAAACTACGCAGCTCGTCAAAAAGCAAGATTATCTAAAGCAATCAATTCTTTAAACTAAACAATCCAATGGATTGTTTTTTTATACTCCAATAGAAAAGCCATTCATTGAATGGCTTATTCTTTTAATGGATTTATATTAATTTCAGTCGCTAATCCACCGAGTGATGTTTCACGAAGTTCTAACGCAATTTTTTTACCTGTATAATTCATCGTACGAACAACCATATCGAATGAGACTCTATTTTGTTTAGCTTTACCCACAGTCTCTGCCATTAAAACAGCGTCCACTGCACGTAAAACTGCCGCACCATTTCGTTCAATACATGGAATAATGACATATCCACCAACTGGATCACAAGTCAAACCAAGATGATGTTCCATCGCAATCTCTGCCGAATATTCTATTAATTCTAAAGGTAGTCCATTTATAAATGCTAATGCGGCCGCAGCCATTGAACAAGCAGACCCTATTTCAGCTTGACATCCACCAACTGCACCTGAAATTGTCGCATTTTCCTTTATCACATTTCCAAAAACACCCGCAACCATAAGTGCTTGAACCAACTTATGTTTAGAAACTCCAATGTCAGTATATAAATGATACATTAAGGAAGCCAATACTCCACTCGCTCCTAAAGTCGGTGCTGTCACAACCAAGCCACTCGATGCGTTTTCTTCATTATTCGCATAAGCATACGCAACCAATTTTAATCGATTTTGTACTGAGACATCATCCTTTGAACAAGCTTGTAAATAGAGTGATTTTGCGACACGTGGGATTTCCAATAATCCAGGTAATATACCAGTTGTATTTATTCCTCTTCTAACGGCTTTAAACATTCCTTCTAACATTTCTTCTAAGTGTGATTCCACATCACTTTCATAATGTAAAACAAACTCAGGAATTCCATGATAATGTGCTCTGACTTCATTCATAATCTCAGTAAGTGATTGTTGAGGATAGACTTGTTTCTGAAAGTCGAAATCTTCTTCAAGAACTTTGATACTTCCGCCACCAAGAGAAAATACAGTCCATGAACCAAGTAAACTATTTCGAATATCATAGGCCTTAAAGATTAAACCATTCTCAAAATGGTGTTCCCAATTGAGTCTAAAATAGATCTTACACACTTTAGGTGAAAATGTTCGAATCAATATTTGATCTGTGAAATGTCCCTTACCTGTTAATGATAATGATCCATACAATTCGACATCAAAACTCACCGCATCAGGGTATTTTTCTTTAAATAATCTCGCTGCCCGCCATGGCGCAACGGTATGACTACTACTTGGACCAGGTCCTATTTTATAAAGTTCTTTCAATGATTCCATTAGTGTGTTGCCTCAATTAGAAATAATTCAAACCCAAACTTCTTATCAACTAACCCTAATTTAGAACGATGATCATAATTTGCTAAGTAATTTAAGATCCCTAGTATTCTATCAGGCGTAGTTTGTCTTGCGAGTGTTAACATACGATTTAATCGATACACATTCACATTATTCGCTGGAGATAATTTATTGATCATTTCTTGACGATGATACCCTTCTTTATCTAAACTTGCGACTTGATAAAGCAGTCTTAATTGACTTGCGATAAGTCCACTAAAGGACAAAGGTTCCATATTCAATATCATCATATCATTATAGATATGCAAAGCCTGTTTAAGATTCTTATCCATCAAAGCATTCACTAAATGAAAAGCTTCATTATCTAAAGGACGACTAATAAGTGCTTCTACATCATCTAGATTGATCATTTCACCATATAATGCTAATTTTTCAGATTCATGATAACTAACCGACATATTATTATCCATACGTTTTAAGAATTCTTCAAACGCATCTGAACTCATTTTAATATTACGTTCTTTTAATAAGCCAATTAAGAACTTTCTAAAATCATTGGTCTCTAATTTCTTAACATGTTCAACTTCACACAATTCTAGTAATTTCTTTGTGATTTTCTTTTGTGTATCTAAATTATCGTTATCATGCATAAAAATAATCGTACAGGTTTCAATAGGTCGTGATAAATGCACAATCAACTCATTCAATTCATTATCCTTTAAGTTAACACCTCGAGTTAGAAACAAACAGTTTTGGACCACTAATACTTTATGTTCAGAAAAGAATGGTAATGTCTGTGCTTCTTCGATAACTCTTAATATTGAAAAATTGTTACTTGATGCATCATAAAAAACAGTGTTCATCGTGTCTTGAACATTGACCAATTTCTTTATTCGTTTATGTAAGGCTTGATTGAGAAGATAACTCTCATTTCCATAGATTAATGTATTCATATACAATATTATACCAAAGAAAAATGAAGGACACAGATGACCTTCATATTTAATTTATAATTTATTTGATTTCTCTTACAAATACAAGCGCAGCTTGAATTCCTTCAAATACAATTGGCACTAATGTAAGCTTCACATCTAATATTTCATTGTTCAAAGTGACAATACTTTCATTTGATTCTAAGATTTTAATATCATTATCATGGAGAGTTTCAATACGTTGTTTAACACTTGCCTTTGATTCTTGATTAAAAAAATCCAATCCCCACGTATAAAGAATGTCTTCTTGAGTTGTTGCCTTAAATAAATCCATTGCGGCTTTATTTAAGAAAGAGAAACGAAAGTTCGTTAGAATAAATATTGCGTCTGGCGCATGATCGACAACCAATTTAAATCGAGCTTCACTGTTTTCAAGTGCTTGAAGAGCTTTTACACGTGTGGTTATATCAATCACAATGGAATATAAGAATATTTTACCTTCAAAACTAATAGGACCACTTACAACTTCCACATCGATAATTGACCCATCTTTCTTACGATGTTTGAATGTAAAGCTGTTCCGATTCATATCTTTAGCTTCTTGAACAGCTCGTTTAATTTCACTCTCATTCAACGTATTCAACGAAGAAAGCTTCATGTCTATAAATTCTTCTCTTGAATATCCATACTGATCAGTCGCCGCTTGATTCGCATCCACAATCACCGTTGTATCTGGATCGACAATAAACATAACTGTGTGTTTATTATCAAATAAACGTCTGTATCTTTCCTCAGCTTCTTTAATTTTTTGAGATGTAAAGTCTCTCTCCCTTTGATAAATAAGTAATCCCGTTAATAATAAAGTCACAATAGGATAAATAATAAGTACTGGAAACGATATTTCTTTTAATGTATTTATCGCAAACTCATAGGGTAAAGCGAACATGCAAATTAACATAACAATATGTATTAAAACACCATAACTATATATACTTAGCCATTTATATTTCTGTACTTTATGATAAATAAATTTCTTCCACAAAAAACCAATTAATGCGGTTAAAGTTATAACCAGTAAACCAGGGATTGTCCCTATTCCACCCATATAAATACGATACACAAACATCATAAGCGTACTAATCATTAGAGTTGTGGTTGAAAAGATTATAGCCGTTGATCCAATTAATATAGAACGTGTATCAAACACTAATCCACTTGAGAATTCATATGGAACACTCATAATTATTATTCCAATCATCCCAATTAGAATACCTTGTAAAAGAACTTTTGTTTTTCTGTAACGAGACAAGAAAATACTACCGATTTCATATATGACAACCAGCACCAATAAAAATTCCGCATTATCTAGAAGAGCTAAAAAGGTTTTAATGTTCATAAATGTCCTTAAATCATTTAAATTATGTCATAACTTAAATGATTATACAAACCAACTTATCTAAAAATATAAAATTGATTATTACTATCAATGATCAAATAAACAAATGGTAGTGCTAAAATCTTGATATCGCCATTATTATAAGTATCAAAAATCGAGTAATAATAATCATTTAAGCGACTGATTACTTCTTTACTTGGATGACCATAATTATTTTTCCCAACTCCAATCAAGGCAATACGAGCTTGAATTTGCTTTAAAAAATCATCACTTGTTGATGTATTAGATCCATGATGCCCAATTTTAATAAGATCTGCTTTCAAATTAGGATAATGATGAATTAATTTTCTTTCACCACCCATTGATAAATCTCCCATAAAAAGAAATCTTTTTGAATATAAGTCTAAACTATATATCAATGATAAATCATTATCATCATCAACAACATGTTCAAATTCCAAGTGATTTAAATACAAGTAA
>JAJZTY010000017.1:6609-21866 GCA_021847325.1 Bacillota bacterium | reverse complement strand
AACATGTGATTGTACAAACTGCTCCTGCAGTTAGAGCATCATTAGGTGAAGAATTTGGATTACCAATTGGAACTCGAGTTACAGGAAAAATGGTTTCAGCACTTAAGCAAATCGGATTTGATCGTGTTTATGATACTGATTTTGCGGCTGACTTAACAATCATTGAAGAAGGAAATGAATTATTATCACGCTTAAGTAAACAAAAAGATTTACCTCTAATTACATCATGTAGTCCAGGTTGGATAAACTATTGTGAAAAAGAATACCCTGAAATTCTCAATCATTTATCTACGTGTAAAAGCCCACATATGATGTTTGGCGCAATCTTAAAATCATATTATGCACAGACAAAATTCTTAGATCCAAAAGATGTGGTTGTTGTAAGCATAATGCCTTGTACAGCGAAGAAAGATGAAAAGAATCGATTTGTTAATTCAAGTACTGGTGTTAAAGATGTAGATTATGTACTAACAACACGTGAGTGTGGACAATTAATTAAACTTTATGGGATTGATTTCAATCATCTTGAAGATGAAGATTTCGATCAAGATATGTTTGGCACATCAACAGGAGCGGGAGTTATCTTTGGCGTAAGTGGTGGAGTAATGGAGGCTGCACTTCGTACAGTATATGAGAAAGTAACCCAAAAGACTCTTCATAAACTTGAGTTTGAATCAATTCGTGGATTTAATACCATTCGCGAAGCAGATATAGATTTAAATGGAACTAAGATTAAAGTGGCAGTAGTCTATAGTATGAAAGAAGCTAAAAAGATATGTGAGGATATAAAGAATCACACATCACCTTATACATTTATCGAAGTCATGGCTTGTCCAGGTGGATGTATCAATGGAGGTGGTCAATCCATTATTGATAAGAGTCATAAACACATTGCACTCCAAGATTTACTTAAACTCAGAGCTTCAACACTCTATATTGAAGATTCTAAGAATATCTTAAGAAAATCACATGAGAATCCATTAGTTCAATCGTTATACCAGAATTTCTTGCAAGAAGCAGGTAGTCCGATTGCACATTCACTCTTGCATACTCATTATCATTCTAGAGATAAGTACAATTATTATCCTGAATAAGCATTTTATTTGATTATTGCTTAAACAAGGCATACACTTTGTTTAAAGTTAAATCAACTTCAGGGCAGGGTGTAATTCCCGACCGGTGGTATACCCCACGAGCACTTTGTGTATGAATCTGTGAAACTCAGATGGCGACAGTATAGTCTGGATGAAAGAAGTCTTTTATCAAACCCTGATTTCTCAGGGTTTTTATTAGGAGTCAATATGAAACCAATTGTTTTTATAAAAGCCGCAATGAGTTTAGATGGAAAAATCGCGACAAAAACGGGTGAGAGCCAATGGATATCCAATGTTCAATCAAGAGAATATGTTCATCAATTAAGAGCAGAGTATGAAGCGATTTGTGTTGGAGTACAAACCGTTATCTTGGATAATCCAAGATTAACTATCCGCCAAAACGGACATGAAACATCACACATTAGAATGGTTCTAGACACAAAAGGTAGAATACCTCTTGAAAGTAATTTATTGAATGATTCATTTAAGCACTTAACTATTATCTTTACTTCTGATCTTATACCAAAGGATATTGAAGATAAAATTATTCATAAAGGTGTAAAACTCATAAAACTCAAACTTAAGGATAACAGAATCGATTTACAGGATTGGTTAAGTGAATGTGAGAAATTAGGCATACGTTCCATTTTTGTGGAAGGTGGAGGAGAAGTAATCGCATCCATGTTAAGTTATGGAATAGTTGATAAGATTGCGGTAGCGATTGCGCCAATAATTATTGGCGGAAAAGATGCGAAAGGTTTTGTGGCAGGAGAAGGTATTGAGAAATTAAGTGACGCAATACAATTAGAGAATCCGAATATTAAATGGTTTGGAGATGATTGTATTTTAGAATATAACGTTAAAAAGAGGGAAAATTATGAAAACGTCAAGTATTAAAGAAGTCTTAGAATCGATTTCAAAAGGGAAAGTAGTAATTGTATTAGATGATGTAAGTGAAGAAAGTAAAGCTCATTTTGTGATGGCTGCTGAGAAAATTAATCCAGAAACCTATGCACTATTAAAAAAATATGGACATAATACAATTCATGTCGCATTGGAAGCCTCTCGTTTAATCGATTTAGGTTTTAAAGCGAGTTATGAAGATAATAGTTATCAAGTCGTTAATACAGTTTCTGTTGATTTTAAAGGAAATACATCCAATGATTCAATTGAATCTGAGATAAAAACAATTGAAGCGCTCGTTAATCCTAATTTAAGCATTTTAGATTTCAAACAACCAGGATCCGTATATATAACACAAGCGAGTTATGGTGGAGTATTAAAACGTGCTGGTCACATTGAAGCTTCTGTTGATTTAGCTCGATTGTCTAAGTTAAAACCAATTGGGCTTGTAAGTGAAATTGCGAATGATAAAGGTCAAAGACTTAATCAAGCTGAATTATGTCAGTTAGCTGAAGAGTATGGTTTAGAATTTGTCGTAGTAGAAGATATCATTGCTTATCGTAGACAAACAGAATCAATGATTAAGCGTGCATCCTCTGCTAAAATGCCAACTCGATATGGTGAGTTTACGATTGTTGGATATGAAAATATACTCAACAAGGAACATCATGTGGCCTTAGTAAAGGGTGATGTATCGGATGGTAAGCCAGTACTAATTCGTGTTCACAGTGAGTGTTTAACTGGGGATGCGTTTGGATCATTGCGTTGCGATTGTGGTCAACAATTTGATGCGGCGATGAAATTGATTGAAAAAGAAGGAAGAGGTATTCTTCTTTACATGCGTCAAGAAGGTCGTGGCATAGGTTTAATTAATAAAATCCGTGCTTATAACTTACAAGACCAAGGGTTAGACACGGTTGAAGCCAATCTAGCACTAGGTTTTGGGGCAGATATGCGTGATTATGGAATTGGGGCAGAAATCTTAGCTGATTTAAATGTTAAGCAACTTAGATTAATGACAAACAATCCAAGAAAACTTGTTGGTTTATCAGGTTATGGAATTGAGATTGTAGAGAGAGTTCCTATCCAATTGAATCATAATGAAAAGAATGAACAATATCTTAAAACAAAACAAAATAAACTTAGTCATATGTTAAAGTTTGAAGAATAATATGAAAGCACTCAAATTTATCAAAAGAAATTGGATTAAACTAAGCCTAGGAATCATTGTATTTCTTGGTTTAGCATTCTTTCTGTATATTTCAGATTATTATCCAGCAGACCAAACAGCGCTTCAAATATTAGAAAAACCTGATATTTATGAAACAGATAATATCGTAGAATTAAGAGCTGATTCAGATATTGGTTTGATTTTTTACCCAGGTGGTAAAGTTGAATCTTTAGCGTACCTTGTATTATTGGATTCCATACGAAATGAAGGAATCAATGTTTATTTAGTCAATATGCCATTTAATCTTGCGGTTTTTAATGTCAATGCGGCAGATAAAATCATAGAAAAATACCCCAATATCAAACACTGGTATATTGGGGGTCATTCATTAGGTGGCGCAATGGCATCACAATATTTAGAGAAACAATCAGATAACTTTGATGGCTTAATACAATTAGCTGCGTATCCACTTAATGATCGTGAATCCAATGTTTTAATACTTTATGGTTCAAACGATACTGTACTTGATTTAGATAAACTATCATCCTTTAAATCAATTGAGATAGAAGGTGGAAATCATGCTTACTTTGGTCATTATGGCGATCAAGAAGGGGATGGAGTTGCGTCAATCTCAAGATTTGACCAACAATCAATTACAGTCAAATCGATTATTGAATTTATTCATTCAAATTAATCACTTATTTAAAAGTAATTTGATATCTTGTTCGATATCTCTTGGATGAATATTAGGTTCATATCGTTTTATAACACTACCATTTTGATCAACTAGAAATTTAGTAAAATTCCATTTAATAGGATCTCCTAATATAGATTTGAATAACCCTGATTTTGGGTTATTTTTCTTTAGGAAAGCGAACAATGATGATTCATTTTTACCATTTACATCGATTCTTGCGAATGTTGTAAAGGT
Organism: Bacillota bacterium; assembly: GCA_021847325.1. GTDB lineage: Bacteria > Bacillota_I > Bacilli_A > Erysipelotrichales > Erysipelotrichaceae > UBA2212. The sequence goes on along the minus strand of JAJZTY010000017.1, from coordinate 17,767 downwards.
TGTACGATAATTAAGTTTACAGAAATTAGAAAGTTCTTCATCGCTTCCTTGAGCTTGTTTAAACTGATTGGACGGGAAATCCAGAATTTCAAATCCGAAATTTTTATATTTCTTATATAAAGTTTCTAATCCTTCATATTGAGGCGTGAATCCACAACCGGTTGCGGTATTCACAATCAATAAGACTTTACCTTTATATTCACTCATAGATATATTTTTTCGATCGACAGATTTTATTGTTAGTTCATAAATACTCATAATAGACCTCCAGTTTTATTGAATTCTAACATATAAATGTAAAAATGAAAACTTTCAGTGTTATGATTGAAAATTTTCAATGATTTGTTATAATAGGGGAAAAATGATAGGACACACTATGAAAGACGCTATATATATCAAAAAACAAACAGCTGTATTAAACTTTTCAACCTTCTTCCCAACGACATCAGAAGAATTTTTAAGTTCTGATGGATTTAGAGTCATTGCAAAACATTACCTTCTAGATTTACAAAAAAGAGATCAAGTTAGTTTTAATTGGTTAGTTGAGAATAATTCAATTGATGATTTTATTCCCAAAATGGTTCGATTTCTTAAGTTATTACTCGTTTTAGATTTATCAGAATTTACCCAATCTGAAAAGCGAGATATCCATCGTGTTGGGAAATTAGTTGAAGATTTCTATAACTATTGGAGAAATATCCAACGTGTATCAACCATTAAATTATCATCTAGTTCTAGTGGACAAGTCTCTAACTTTATTGATGCGGATACTCGTTTTAACAGTTTGATTATTTCAACATATCGTGCATTTCAAGAAAAGATTCAAGGATACAAGAATAAAGTGTATCGTCAACTTCAAGCTGGTACAAATGCGTCTATGATTTTGCGAGATGTGAAGTGGGACATGCCTAGTGGATATGAAACACTTAAAGGTATTCCATTTGTGGATTCTATTCTATTAAGGACACCTTTGTTGTTGCATCCTGAAGGAACAAAACGCTATGGATCATTTATCCTAAGTGATGTGAATCCATTTAATCAATTAAAGTTGAATCGACATGAATGGTTCTGTTATCCTGCAAAAGTAGGTGAATTACTCATTTTCATTTATGTGCATTTTGATTTTAGTTTCTCAGGTATTACCAATGCGAACTTATTTGAACTCGCAAGTCCGTCTGAAATCGTTAATCGTAAACCAGATGGAATTGTATTATTTGGATTGGATGATAAAACAGAAGAATCAACCTATAGTTATGACTCAACAAATGATTTCTGGGTAGCGAAAGTCCCATATATGACTAAGATTGAATATTATGGATACATGAAGAAAATGGTATTAACCATGCATAATGCGATTATGATGAAAAAGAAATGGTTGCCTATTCATGGTTCTATGATAAATATTCATTTTAAAGGTAGAGCTCCAATTGGTGTTGTATTTATGGGGGATTCAGGTGCAGGGAAATCAGAGACGATTGAAGCTATGCAGTTATTGAATCATCCTGAACTTGTTTCTATGGATGTTATATTTGATGATATGGGATCATTCCATATTGAGAATGGAAAATTGGTTGCTCAAGGTACAGAGATTGGTGCATTTATTCGATTAGATGACCTTGATAAAGGCTCACCTTATAAAACAATGGATCGTTCAATCTTTATGAATCCAGAGAGTGTAAATGCAAGAGTAGTCATTCCTGTTAGTCCGTATTCGATGATTGTAGAAAATCATCCTGTACATTATTTCTTCTATGCGAATAACTATGTCAATGAAATCGGGTTGAAGACAGTTGAACACGCAAATGAGTTAAAAAATGTCTTCATCGAAGGAAAACGCATGGCACTTGCGACTACACATGAAGTTGGCATTTCAACCACTTATTTCGCAAATCCTTTTGGGCCTATGCAAGATCAATCAAGTTGTGATCCATTAATCGACTATTATTTTGAACAGTTAGATCAATCAAATGTTATTGTTGGAGAGGTTTATACTGGATTAGGTGTTCGGGATACAGCTGAAGATCATTTGACTCAAACCGCAAAAGTATTACTTGAAACATTACTAAATAAAAATTAAGCAAATTTTGCTTAATTTTTTATATATCCAAGTTTTACTAGAATATTATAAATCCCATCTTTATCCACATCATCGGTCACGTATTGTGCAATTTCCTTTAATTTTGGATCTGCATTTCCCATCGCAACAGATATTTGTGCACCCTTTAACATTTCCATATCATTTTGAGAGTCTCCGAATGCGGCATACTCTGTTGGTAAATCAAGTGCTGAACAAAGTTCTAAGATGGCACTATGTTTCGAGATTCCTGTAGTCGCAAGGTCCGCATAAGTACTTACTGAGATAAAGGTACTTAATCCTTCGATTGCTTTAAACGGCGCATAATCATATCCTTTTGGTGCATATACCAATATTTTATCAATCGGTTGATTGGTATAGACATCAATCTTTGGAATCGGTTCATTAAAAAAGTGATGCGCTTCATAAACATATTCATTGGGTTCCTTAAGTAAGAAATCATTGCCCAATGAACTAAAGAATAAATTAAACCCTAATTTATTCGCAATCTCAATGGTCTCCAATATTTTTTCATGAGGTAATGTATGATGATGAATAAATTCTTCTTTCCCATTCATTACAACCTGTCCATTGTTTAAGCAATAACCACTCCAAGGCAGTAAGTCACAAGCACCAGTTAATTTTAATAAAGGATAACTTCTACCTGATGCGATTGCGATTTTATATCCATTTTCAACAACTTGATGAAGTGCTTTTAATGCGGATTCAGGTATTTGATGTGTTTTATTATCGACAAGTGTATTATCGAAATCAAAGAAAAGTATTTTAGGTAAGTTCATATTGTCTATTACTCCAAGCATTAGTATAACAGAATCATTGATTTATGGTAAAATGTTGAAATGATAAAATTATTTGTAAGTGATATAGATGGGACATTATTTGACCATACAGTAGGTGTTCCAACTGAAAATGTAGATGCTTTACTTAAACTACAAGAGAAAGATGTAAAAATAGTACTAGCAAGTGGACGAGCGATACCAGCTATGATGGAAATAGCGGATAAGATTCGTTTAAAAGAGAATAAGGGATATATTATTTCAAGCAATGGTGCAGAAGTGTTTGATCTATTTAAAGGAGAATTCATTCATCAAGCCTTAATACCATTGGATATATTAAAGAATATTTATTTATTCTGTATGAAGAATCATCTATATTTCTCATGTGTTCAAGATGATGTATTGTATTATTCATTTTATGATCAAGCGATTGAACATGAGAAATATCATGGGAACTTTAAGATAAAACAAATCAATGATATTAATAATATTAAGAAAGATAGTCCTAAGTGCTCAATTAATATTTCAATCAATTCAGATTCTAGTGGAATGGATAAATTTGAAAAAGAATTCAATTCATATGTAAGCATTGAACGTTTAATGCCATGGTATATGGATGTACAAGCGATGGGACAATCTAAGAAATTAGGATTGGAAAAGTTATGCCATACATTATCCATTCATATGGATGAAGTTGCGGCCATCGGTGATGGTGTCAATGATATAACAATGTTAGAAAGTGTTGGATTATCGGCCAGCCTGAAGAATGCAAATCATATGATACAATCATCTGTAGATCATGTGATGCCCAGTGCTAAAGATGCTGGTGTTGCTCATTTTGCCCATTATATACTCAAACAAAATGCACGTTAAGTGCATTTTATTTTCGATTCATTTGATTTAACATCATTTCGTGATCTGATTCAGAGAATTTGAACCAAAACATTGGGATAATGGCGCATAAACTCGCAACTGCTGGATAAAGTGAAATCAGAGAAAATATTCCGTTCAGTGTTTGACTTGATTGGACAGCGTTCTCTACAAAACCAACTTGAGTAAGTATTATCCCAATCCAGAACAAGCCAAACGCGGATTGTAGCTTTGTGGTAAAAGTATGGAGTGAAAAACTGAGTCCTTCTGTTCTAAGTCCAGTTTGATATTCACAATAATCGACACAATCTCCTACAAGCGTATACGTAATAACATCATTTAATCCCAAGGATAATCCTGAAACAAATAGGAGGATATAATTGATCATCATATTCTCAAATCCTAATATAAACATGAGGAAGTGACTTGCAAATCCAAGTAATAATGAGTAATTATACAGTTGTTTCTTAGAGAAAATTTTCTTTAATAATGGTGTAACTAACATTGCGAGTATCATAGCCGCTATCAATAATCCACCTAAGATAGAGAAAGCAGCTTCATCATTCATATTGTATTTCGCAAAATATAAGCCAGCTGTCGCGATTACCATTCTAAATGCTTGCAAGAAACGAGATAACTGGAGTAACATCAAAGGCTTATTTTTAAATAGTACACGTATTGGTGCTGATTCTTGCTTATCTAGAGTTGTTCGTTCTTTCGCATTATAACCAACTAAACTAAAGAGTAAACTACCACTGAGTGCCATCGCAACTGCAGTAATAAAATAAGCAAATGATCCTCCACCGAAATATGAAATCATAAGTGGTGGTATTACGATTGAAATGGCTAACCCTACATTACATAAGATACGAGCCAAACTAATTAACTTTAATCGTTCATTAGGATCAGACGTAATCGCAACTGACAAGCCCCAATAAGGTACATCACTCACGGTATACATTAAATCCCATAAAATAAAACTTACATAAGCATAAACTAATCGCATCGTATAACTCATATCAGGCACAAAGAATACCAATAATGTAAACACAGCCATAGGCACTGGAATAACCTTTAAATAAGGAATCAGTTTACCTTTCTTGGTATGTGTCTTATCAATTATAGTGCCCATAATTGGATCATTAACCGCATCAAATACACGTGCTATTAACATTAATGTCCCAACAGCGACAGGTAGAAGTTTTACCACATCCGTATAAAATACCATAATAAAGGCAGTCGTATAGTTGTATACCATATTCTGGCCAAGCCCTGCTAAACCAAAAGAAAGACGTTCTTTAAATGATATTTGACTCTCTTGCATACAAACTCCTTTTTTCTTAGTATACTGATTTTATCCAAAGAATAAAAGGAACACTCAATGGAAAAATCAAAAGAAAGACTAATTAAAGAAATAATCATTGAAAGTAATAAACTTTTAGAGCTTGTTCAATGGAATGATCAAAAAGAAGATTTAGATAATATGAAAATAATATTAAAATCAGTTCAAGAAAAATGCCATGAATTGGAACAAGAAGTAGGATAATTTAGAACTGTCTCATATAAAAGAGTGGAGGTGCACTATGGCCACATCATCACTCTTACTTTATGTCGCTGTTGCGGCGGGGGTTGCCGCAATCTTTAAAATCTTAACTTCGAATCGTGGAAGGGTTAGTATTCCAGGCATTCAAATGACTTGGGGAAAATGAGGACTCCGTCCTCTTTTTATATGAAAATTAAAGATCATAATATCGAAGATAGACCCCGAGAAAAAGTTAAAGAATTAGGTATACGTTCATTAAGTCATAGAGAATTACTAGCCCTTGTATTAAGATCAGGAATTAAAGGGAAATCCGCACTAGATTTAGCAGATGAACTATTAAAACAAGCCAATGGGATCCATGGCTTAGTTGGATTAGAATATGACCAATTAATAAAGATAAGTGGTATTAAAAGTGCTAAAGCATCTGAAATATGTGCAATTACTGAATTATCACGAAGAATGGCTCTTTATCAAAGCATGCATGTAGATGTTGTTGATCAACCATCAAGTTTAATACATTGGTTAAAAAAAGAAATGGGATCACTCAAGCAGGAACATTTCTTAGTAATATTTTTGAATACAAAGAACCATATCATTGGATATAGACCATTATTTATTGGAGGTCTTGATCGTTCAATAGTACATCCAAGAGAAGTCTTTAAACATGCGGTAAATCATTCAGCAGCAAGAATAGTGGTCGTACACAATCATCCTAGTGGGGATGTGACACCAAGTGAAAATGATTGGATGGTAACTCAAGTCCTTGAAGAAGCGGGTCAAACGATGGGAATACCTTTACTCGATCATATTATTATTTCAGAAAGAGGTTATACGAGTTTGAGAGAGGTCTTGAGAAAAGATTGAACTTATTCTAAATGCTCTTTATAATAGGGGTACGACTATGAAACAATTGACCCCGATACAAAAAGCTCTTGCACTTTTAGCAAGTATAATACTTGTCTTAACGATAAGTTTAAATGTGATACAAATGACTGCGCCAAAACTTGGAAGAGATCAAAGTTCTTACAATTTTTTTGCGCAACTTCAATACGCTCTAATTCAACGTCCAGCTAATGCAATAACAAGCTTCTTTGAAGATTTTGGTTCTTTATGGAGCACCATGGAAGAAAACAAGATATTGCGTTCACAGATTGAACTAATTTCCGTCTACCAAGCTAAGTTAGAAGAAGCATATCGTGATATTGAAGATCTTAAACAATTCAATGAATTACTTTTAAGTATGAGTGAATCAGAAACAATCTCCGCAACTATTTTACAAAGAAGTACAGAGAACTTTACGAATTCCTTAGTAATAAACATCGGTAGTAATAATGGTGTTGAATTAGGAGATGCGGTTATAAGTAGTAAAGGATTGATTGGTAAAGTAAGTAGTGTAAGTGAAAATACATCTATTGTTTTACTCTTGACCACCGAACTTGAAATAAACAAAATTACAGTAAAAATACAAGTTGATCCTACTAAAACATCTGAAGCCATTTTAGAGAAGTATGACCCAAATACTCAAAGTTATACATTAAAGTTATTAGACACAAACTCTTCTATTACAGAAGGAATGAAAGTTATCTCCAGTGGATCAGGTGGTTTGTTTCCGAGTGGATTATTGGTTGGGACAGTTAATCATGTAGAGAATCTACCCAATGCGATTGGACTAAAGATATTAGTTAAACCAGCTGCTGATTTTTATCATTTAAATTATGTGGCAGTAGTTAAAAGAGGAACACTAAATGAGTAAATTAATCTACTTGTTTTTTTGTTTCTTTGTGGACATTTTATTAAGTAGTATTTTCCCTGTTGATTATGCCAATGTTCGATTGAGTTTTGTATCGAATATGGGAATTATTGGAATTATGTTTATAAGTCGAGATTTAGATATTAAAAATTCATTGTTATTAGCGTTTGTATTTGGATTATTTATTGATTTAACTCATTATTCCTATTTTCTATTAATGGCATTGAGTTATACTGTTACTATTTTTATTATGCGAAACTGGTCTAATCAAGTGAATGAATCAATACCTGAGATTATCATTTTAGGAGTATTAACCATCTTTGTTCAAAATTCAATTGTGTTCTTTATTATGCGACTTCTAAATCTTAGTTCATATTCCTTTATACTTTGGGTAACTCATCGTGAGTTTATGACTTTATTGGGTAATATTCCAATCATTGTATTAGCGTATTTTGCTTATAATATTAAGAATCAGTTTGAAATAAAGAAAGATAAAGTTCGTCGTCGTAATGAAAAAACTCTATGGATGAAGGTATCTAATCCATTTGAATGATTGTGTTATAATGTCAAAGGTGATCATCATGAAAAAAATAATTCTGTTTCTAACTACAATACTATTAACTTTATCAACACTTAGCGGATGTAAATTATCTGTTCTTAATGTTGGAGTAACAACCTATCCGATTCAATATTTGGTTAGTCGAATTGCTCAAGATAAAGTAAATGTTATTCAGTTTAGTGAAGGTGCTACAATAACTCGTACTCAAATAAGAGATGATTATAAAGAGTTATTAGAGACAACTGATGTAGTATTTCATTTTGGGAAATTAGAGCCTTATTTAGCTGTTTATTTAACAGAATTTCAAAATTCAAATGCTCAATTGATTGATTTAACCAGTAATGCAGGAGTATACAAATTCCAACGTTATACGGTAACACAAGTATCAGATCGTCAAGTTACATTAGAAGATAGTTACTATAATTCAAATTTATTTAATGAAATAAATGTCTACGATAAAGATCCAATGCTTTGGTTAGATCCAATTACGATGATTTCAATGGCTGGTACTGTAAAAGATTGGTTAGTAGAAAAATTTCCTGAGGAAAGAAATCTATTTAATACAAATTATGAATTGCTTAAACAAGAACTTGCACGTATGGATGCGGATTATCAAGAACTTTGGAAACAAGATATAAGTTTTGTGAGTGTTACTCCAAGTTTTGGGAATTGGCAAAAAGCGTATGGAATACAAGTATACCCACTCATACTTTCTCGATTTGGTGTTCTACCTTCGGATGAACAATTAGCTGTTATTAAGGAAAGAATCAAAGCTGATGGGGTAAAATTAATCGTTCACGAGCCTAATTTAAGTGAAGATATGGAAGCGTTGTATCAAACAATAAAGACGGAGTTAGAGCTCGAATCAATTGAATTACATACTTTATCTTTCTTGAGTGAAAAAGATATTACAGATAATAAGAACTATATGACAATTATGTTTGAGAATTTAAATACTCTTGAGGGATTAAAACCATAACCAAAGTTTGACTTTGGTTTTTTTATCCTTGGGGTATGTTAAAATAATAGAGTGAGGTTTACTATGAAAAAAATGTTATTAGTAGATGGCAATTCGCTTTTCTTTAGAGCATATTATGCGACAGCTTATACTCGAATGACTAAAACATCATTTGGTGTATATACCAATGCGGTATTTGGTTTTGCGACAATGTTAAATAAAGCAATTGAACTCGTTGCGCCACAAGCTATGGTTATAGCATTTGATAGTGGAAAGAAGACATTTAGACACGATCAATACGAAGACTATAAAGGAACTCGAAAAGAGTTACCGACCGAACTTGTCCAACAATTTCCAATTGTTCGTGAGTATTGTGAAGCACAAGGGTATTGTTTCTATCAACACGATGGACTTGAGGCAGATGATATTATAGGTTCACTTGTAAAACGCTATCCTGATTGGGATATTAATGTATTGAGTAGTGATAAAGATTTACTACAACTCATTGATAAAACGACATCAGTTTGGTTAATGAAAAAAGGTTTAACTGAAATTGAAGAAATGGACGAAGCCGCATTAAAAGAAATGTGGGGATTAAGACCTGATCAAATACCTGATTTAAAAGGATTAATGGGTGATACTTCGGATAATATTCCAGGATTGCCAGGTGTTGGTGAAAAAACAGCTCTTAAATTACTTGAGGAGTATGGGAGTGTTGAAAATGTAATTGAGAACAGTCATAAACTTAAAGGTAAACTTAAAGAAACTGTTGAAACTTATTTTGAAAAAGCAACTTTCTCTAAATGGTTAGCGACCATCAAAACTGATGCGGAATTTGAGTTGGATTTAAATCAAGCATTATTTCAACCGAATATAAAAACAGCAAATGATTTCTTTATGAAATATGAAATGAAATCATTGATCAAAGAATTGAACTCAAATAACAATCATAATTCAGAGAATATAGATTTTAATCAATTGGACAAAGAAGGATATATCAGTCTATTTCCTCATTATCGATTAGACTCAGATTGGCCACATCCAATCTTAGGACTCGCTTTTTCAGATGGGAAAAACTCAACATATTTAAGTTATGAAGAACTTATTAAACATAAGTCAGTACTTGATTGTTGTTTAACTAAAAAAGAACTGATTTGTTATGATGTGAAAAGTTTACTTCATACTCAAACGAGTGAATTTAAGGTTAATCCAGTGATGTGGGACATTATGATTCTAGGTTTTACTTTAGATAGTAATCTTAATACATATCAAAAACTTGCTGATGCTTATCAATGGCCTTCCTACCCAGTCGCAAAGTTAGATGAAGAGAATACAGGTCTAGCTCGACAAATCGCATTAAAGATGCATTCAACATTCTTTAAGATTAAGGAAGAATGTGAGAAGGAAGGATTACTTGATGTATATAATTCTATTGATTATCCATTAGTAGAAGTACTTTATGAGATGGAAAAAGTTGGTATTCGAGTTAATGGATCCATTTTAGATGATATCGCAGAATCTAGCTTAAATAAATTAAATCAACTTTCAAAAGATATCTATAAACATGCAGGTAAAGAATTCAATATCAACTCACCAAAACAGTTGGGTGAAATCCTTTTTACACATTTAAATTTAAGTTCCAATCGCAAACTATCAACTTCGATTGAAGTACTTGAAAGTTTGAGAAATGATCATCCTATTATTGAACCTCTTATTGAATATCGTAAGTACCAAAAAATCTATTCAACCTATGCAGTTGGGTTAAAAAAGTTTATCTTAAACGATCAAAAAATACATACGGTTTACAATATGACAACAGCCCAAACAGGACGTTTGTCATCTGTTGATCCAAATTTACAAAACATATCCATACGTGATGAAGAAGCGCGAGAAATTCGTAAAGCATTCTTACCAAGTGAAGGAAATGTATTATTTGCGTGTGACTATTCTCAGATTGAATTAAGAGTACTAGCACATATGGCCAATGAAACATCCTTGATTGATGCGTTTAAAAATAGTATTGATGTACATACTAAAACCGCAATGGATGTATTTGGTTTAAAAGAAGAAGAAATAAATTCGAATGTTAGAAGACAAGCAAAAGCTGTAAACTTTGGAATAATTTATGGAATCTCTGATTTTGGTTTAGCGGCACAAATTGGAACAGATCGAAATACTGCAAAAGCATTTATTGAACGATATTTAAAGACATACAGTGGAATTAAAGGTTATATGGATTCAACCATTGCTTTCTGTCAAGAAAATGGGTATGTTGAAACACTCTTTAAGCGTAGACGTTGGATACCAGAAATTAAATCGAGTCAATACCAAGTGCGTGAGTTTGGTAAACGTGCCGCAATGAATGCGCCAATACAAGGAACAGCAGCTGATATTATAAAAATCGCAATGATTAAGATTCATCAAAAACTTAAAGATTCAAATTTAAAGACACGTATGTTAATTCAAGTGCACGATGAACTGGTCTTTGACGTTCCAATGAATGAGCTTGAACAGGTTCGTAAAATAATTGAAGACACAATGATTCATGCGGTTGAACTAAATGTCCCAATGAATGTATCCAGTAGTCATGGAAACAACTGGTATGAG
>JAJZTY010000017.1:0-6599 GCA_021847325.1 Bacillota bacterium | reverse complement strand
TTATTCTTCAAAAAATAAATGCAATTACACGACGCGGTAAGTATATTATGATTAATCTTGATAAAGGAACGATCCTTGTTCATCTTAGAATGGAAGGTAAATTCTTTATAAAAGAAGAAAGTGAACCCATATTTAAGCACACACATGTGATACTTCATTTAGATTCATGTAAGTTGGAATTCAACGATACGCGTAAATTTGGTAGAATGATATACACCGAAAATGCAAATGAATATCTAAGTCAAAAACTTGGTTTAGAACCATTTGATTCTGAACTAGATGTAAAGTATTTAAAAGAAAAATCAAAAAATCGAAAAGTCGCATTAAAAACATTCTTGCTTGATCAATCTGTAATTGCTGGGATTGGTAATATTTATTCCGATGAAATTTGTTTTATGATGAAGAAACATCCTAACACTTCGATTCAACGATTAACTAAGAAAGATTGGGAAAATTGTATACATGCGACACAAGTTATATTAAGTTCTGCAATAGAAGCAGGTGGATCAAGTGTTCGTTCCTATACATCAAGTTTGGGTGTCACAGGATTATTCCAACTAAATATTCATGTATATGGCCGATCAAACAAACCTTGTCATATATGTGAAACACCACTTATAAAAACGGTTATTGGTCAAAGATCCAGTGTCTATTGTCCAATTTGTCAAAAGAGGTAAACTATGCGAATCGCAATAACAGGCTCAATGGGATCAGGGAAATCAACAGTTGCTCAACTTATTCGTGATATGGGTTATCATGTCAAAGATGCGGATCAAATCGCTAAAGAACATTTAGAAAGTGATTGTGTCAAAACAGCGCTTTTGAAACGATATGGTCAACGGATATTGGCTTGTGATAATACCATTGATAAAGCCTATCTTGCGTCTCGTATCTTTAATTACCCTGCAGAGAAAAGACTTTTAGAGGATTTAATATATCCATTTGTATATGCAGAATTAACGACACGGACAAGTGAGAAAATAGAATTTAGTGAAGTTCCATTGCTTTTTGAAAGTAATGGTGAACATTATTTTGATGAAATTTGGGTTGTTGTTAGTGATGAGGATAAGATGATTGAACGTTTGAAAAAGAATCGTAACTATACGGATGAAATGATTCAAGAACGTCTTCAACATCAAATGTCTCAACATGATAAAGCTTTATTAGCAGATGTTATAATTGAAAATAATTCAGATATAGATCATCTTAAGAAACAAATAATTGCTCAATTAGATCGGGTTATGAAACATTATGAACTTAAAAGTACAGGATAAATATTTAGTTGAAAATACGCTTGAATGGGTTGATTTTAAATCAATTTTTAAAGTGTATCAACGTTTAATTGGGCCAAGTGCAGTTACTCTTTATGGTTATTTATACTATGATGAGATAAGCAAAAATGAGAAATCACATCAAGATATCTGCGATGCTTTGAGTTGTACACTAGCGAAATTAGATCAGGATTTTGAACGTTTAGAACAATTCAATTTGATTAACATTTATGTTAAATATGGAACATTTAATCAATACATATATAAGATTAATCAACCCTTAAGCGTATTAGAATTTCTTAAGAATGATGTCTATGGACGATTATATCTTAAACAAGTTGGTTCAAGTCAATATGAGTATCAATTAGAAGAAGCAAGCACACATTGTTTAGCACTTACTGATTATGAACCGATTAAGCACTCAATCGATAAGACATTTATGCAAACATGGAGTGCAGTTGAAGAAAATAGTTTTAATGGGAATAATGAACCGATAAAGGCTAGAACTGATTTAGGGTTTGATATTCGTACTTTCTTAAGTGAATGTAGTTTATTACTCTTTCCGAAACGATATCGTACTGAATCTGCAATTGAATCTATTAAAGAAATAGGTAGTATTTATGGCGTTAGTGTTTCAAGAATGATTGAACTTGTGGGTAAATGTTATGCAGAGAATGAAGCAAGTTTAAATACTAAGAAGTTAAGAAAACTAGCATCCAATGAATTGGTTCAAGATTATCCAAAAGTAGAATCTATATACGATTATCCACCTGTGTTGTTTCTTAAGAAACTCAGAAAAGACATTGAACCAACTGCACTCGAGAAATACCTACTGAATCAATTGGTTGGTTCTATGGGCTTAAGTCCTAATGTAGTGAATGTATTAATCGAATCAAGCTATAAAACAAATCATCAGGTTTTAAATACACGTCATGTCGAAATGATTGGATTACAGTGGGCAACACTGAATATTAAGACAGTAGATGAAGCTAAGAAACAAGCCAATATAAGTTTTAAATCACAAACAAGCAGTAAACGTAGAGTTGAAAAGGTTAGTGATTATACTTCTGTCGAACAAAAAACATTGAGTTTCGAAGAAGAAAATGCGATAAAAGAAGCATTATCTAAAATAGGTGAGTAATATGGAAAAACTGAATTTCGATTTTAGTTTAAGTCCTAAACAATTAGAAGAAAGAAATGAACTTGCACGTAAACTCTTAAAAGATAAACGAGTAATCAGCTTTTTAAATGAAAGAAAGCTTGATGAAGGACTTGTTTATGATAAAGTGTCGATGTTTGAGACTTATTGTGATAATTTAGATAAATGCAAGAATTGTCCAGGGTTACATGCATGTAAACAAGATGAAGATGGTTATGTTCTGTCACTTGAAATGAATCCTTTATTAAGTTTTGAACTTAAACCATGTCGCTATCAAAAAGAGAAAATAGCGTTGACTTCTCATAAGAAGTATTTCGTTATGCAGGATATACATGATGAATATTTGTTAGCAGATCTTAAAACATTATTAAATGATGAGGCGGATCCATCGTATAAAGAATCGATTGGTAAATTAGTACAATGGATTAATAACGATAAGAAAAGAGGATTATACTTATTTGGTAATTTGGGAACAGGTAAAACACATATTGCGATGTCTATCTTAAATCTTTATGCAAAACAGAGTAAGAAAGTTGCGTTTGTGAATTGTCCACATTTTGCATATCAATTTTATAGTTCTTATACAGAAGATGATAAGCGTGATGTTAAGTTAGAACAAATGAAGAATGCATATTGTCTTGTATTAGATGATATTGGGGCTGAAACATATTCTTCTTATTTTAGAGATGAAATACTTTTTCCTTTATTAAATGATCGTATGGAGAAACAAAAACTTACTATTTTTACATCTAATCATAATCTGGATGCTTTATCGAATCATTTTAGATTTAATCAAAAAGGGGATGATGAGTCATTAAAATCAAAACGTTTAATGGAACGGATAGAAAGATTATCTGAACCACTCCTTATTGGGGGTCAAAATCGCAGAATATCACGCTAAAAGTGTGCTAAAAATTACACAAATACAATGTAAAATGGTATCATTTTACTGGGCTAAGGAGGCGTGTTTATGCTTAAACGCATTGGAGTATTAACTTCAGGTGGAGATTCACCTGGAATGAATGCGGCAATTAGAGCTGTTACACGATCAGCGTTATCGCAAGGCGTTGAGGTCGTGGCAATTGAAGATGGTTTTAAAGGTATGGTTGAAGGCAAGATGTACTTGATGAACTCTAAGTCTGTCAGCGATATCATGTTTAGAGGTGGGACGATATTAGGTTCTGCTCGTTTACCTGAATTTAAAGATATAGAAGTTCGCAAAATAGCAATTTCTAAATTGGAAGAATTTGGGGTTGAGGCTGTTGTGGTGATCGGTGGGGATGGTTCCTATCGTGGTGCTTTAGCTTTAACCGAAATGGGAATTAATTGTATTGGTTTACCTGGTACAATTGATAATGATATCGTATCAACGGATTATACCATTGGATTTGATACAGCACTAAATACTGTTATTCAAAACATAGACAAATTAAGAGATACAAGTTCTTCACATCATCGTTGTTCTGTTGTGGAAGTTATGGGTAATAAATGCGGTGATCTTGCATTGTTTTCTGGTTTAAGTTGTGGTGCAGAAATGATTATTACAGCAGAAACAGGATATGATGAACAAGAAGTGTTAAAACGTTTAAGAGAACTTGATGAAACAAGAAGAAAGAAACATGCCATTGTCGTCATTAGTGAGAAGATTACTGATGTTGAGATGTTAGCAAATAAGATTAGTAAAGCAACAAGTTTTTCTGGTCGTTCTACCGTCTTAGGTCATATTCAAAGAGGGGGTTCACCAACTGCGTTCGATCGAGTACTAGCGACTCGAATGGGGGATTATGCGGTTGAGTTATTAGTTAAGGGAATTGGTGGGCATTGTGTTGGTTTAGTGGATAATAAGATTACTTCTTATCCGATTGAAGAAGCACTATCATTACCAAGACCATCTCGCAAGCAACTATTTGGTTTGCACCAACGATTAATTTAGGAGAAACAAAATGAAACAAATTCGTAAGACAAAAATTATATGCACATTAGGTCCAGCAACTGAAACACCTGAGATGGTCACAAAACTCGCAGAAGCGGGTATGAACATTGTTCGCTTAAACTTTTCACATGGAGATCATGTCACACATGGTCAACGTATCACTATGGTACGTGAAGTCAGTGAAGTCGCTGGATACAACCTTGGTATTATGTTAGATACTAAAGGACCAGAAATTCGTTGTGGAGAAATGACGGGTGGAGTTTTAACATTTAAGAAAGGCGATATTGTAAAGGTTGTTAAAGAACCTGTATTAGGTACAAATGAACGTTTCCATGTCGATTGCCCTGAAATGTATGCGGATGTTAAACCTGGCAATTACTTATTAATTGATGATGGAAAAATGCGTTTAACGATTACTGAAGTTCAACCAGGCGAATTAACTTGCCGTATTGAGAACTCAGGTATTATTAAGACTCGTAAAGGGGTTAATGTACCGAATGTTAAACTATCTATGCCATTTATCTCTGAAAAAGACGAAAGTGATTTACGTTTTGGATGTCAAATGGATGTCGATTTCATTGCGGCAAGCTTTGTTCGTCGTGCGTCTGATGTATTAGCAATTCGTAAAATCTTATTATCAGAAGGTAAATCAAAAATTCAAATTATTGCGAAGATTGAGAACCAAGAAGGTTACGATAACCTAGATGAAATCTTAGAAGTATCAGATGGTGTCATGGTTGCGCGTGGAGATTTAGGGGTTGAAGTAAGTACTCAACTTGTCCCTATTTATCAAAAGAAGATTATCAAACGTGCAAATGAATTGGGTAAACCAGTTATTACCGCGACTCATATGTTAGAGTCTATGATGGCAAATCCACGTCCAACTCGTGCTGAAGCAAGTGACGTTGCGAATGCTGTTTTAGATGGTAGTGATGCAATCATGTTAAGTGGTGAAACAGCTGCTGGTGAGTATCCTTTAGAAGCTGTTAAGACTATGGATACAATAGCACTTGCGATGGAAGAAATTCTTCCTTATCGTGAACGTTTAGACCAAGCAATCAAATCATCTCGCAAAACAATTCAAGATGCGATTGGTATCTCTGTAGCAGATTCCGCATTACAACTCGATAAAGTTAAAGCGATTGTAGCCTTTACTCAAGGTGGATCAACGGCTAGACGAATTAGTAAATTCCGTCCTCAAGTGCCTATCTTTGCGGTTACATTTACAAAATCTGTTCAACGTAAACTAGAATCTCATTGGGGAGTAATTCCTATCTTGTCTGATATTCAAAATGAAATGACAAATGATGATGAACTCGCAACAATCATTGCGAAGGATCGTGGTTTGGTTCGTGGTGATTATGTCATCATTACGGCTGGATATCCTACAGGTGAGGGTACTGCTAATATGATGAAGATTGTAGAAATAAAATAAGTATAAATAGGGGTAAAGAAATGAAAACGGTAATTGGGATTGATTTAGGCGGCACTAATGTACGTGTTGCGAAAGTTACAGAAGATGGTCAAATTTTACAAGTTCTCTCAAGTCCTTCACATGCATTAGAGGGTACTGAGAAAGTTATGACAAATCTTAAGTCATTAATTCGTCAAATTGATGGCCTTAATGAAGTATCAGGTATTGGGATTGGTGTACCAGGTCCAGTTGACACAGTTAAAGGTGTGATGACAATGGCTACCAACTTACCAGGTTTTGAAAACTACCCTATGGCTCAGGAAATTGAGCGTGAGTTTAATCTACCAACATTCGTTGATAATGATGCCAATGTGGCTGGTTTAGCTGAAGCATTAGTTGGTGCTGGTAAAGGTTATAAGATCGTTTACTATATTACGCATTCTACAGGTGTTGGCGGTGCTTTAGTTGCGGATGGTAAAGTTATCTCAGGTAAGAATGGTTATGCTGGGGAAGTAGGTAATATTATCGTTCAAAGTGAAGGTGAGAAGATTAACCACTTAAATGTCGGGGCTGCTGAAAATGTATTTAGTGGAACAGCTTTAGTGAAACAAGCTAAAGAAAAACTGAACCCGAACATCACTTCCGCAAAAGCTATTTTTGATTTAGCAAAAGAAGGTAATGTTGTTGCTCAAAAAATGATTGATGATATGGCTTATCATTTCGCACTACTTTGTTCAGCGATTGGACATGTGGTTGATCCGCATGTATTCGTCATTGGTGGAGGAGTATCGAAATCTCATGAAGCGTATTTCGATAAGATTT
>JAJZTY010000131.1 GCA_021847325.1 Bacillota bacterium | reverse complement strand
TTTGATTATTAAGAATTCGATCTTTTAGTTCTTTTACTTTAAACTCAATAATGTCGATAATACGATTAAACTCAGTATCATCTTTACCACTAGGATCATCCAATCCCCAATCTTCTCTATATTTACAAGGAAGATATGGACATTCCACATTACATCCCATAGTAATTACGATATCTAAAGGAGGAAGACCATTAATCAACTTAGAGGTTTGAGTTAATTCCATGTCTACTCCATAACGATATTTGATTAAACGAACCGCATCTTGATTAATTCTATCTTTAGTTTCAGTACCACCTGAATATGCATCAAACACATCAGACGCAAAATGCTTCGATAATGCCTCTGCCATTTGAGAACGACAAGAGTTATGAACACAGATAAATCCAACTTTTAACTTTGACATAGAATCTCCTTTATAGATAAGTATCTATATTTTAAATAATTTAATGTTTAATGACCATTAAATTACATTATCCATTTGATTCATTAGTACTTTCTTCAAGTTTCTTCGCAAACTCCAAAACACCACCAGTAAGAGCATCAATCATTTCATAATTAGTCACATCACCAGAAATTAACCATTTGCCATCTTTCTTAACCATGTAAACAGGAATCGTTTTTACATATGTTTTCTCAATATCAGTTGCTAAGTCTAAGAAAAGCGAAGTGGACTTAGCCGTAATCTCTTCTTCAGTTATGCCTGAAAATGCCCACTCAAATACCTTTGAGAAAAGTTGAACCATATAATTTGATAGAAGTTCACCAACTGGATAAGTCGTAATCTCAACATTCACAACGGCAGTATCTTTATTAACTGTAGAATCAATAATTTTATATTCGAATCCTCTAAATAGTTCCAAATAACGATCGGTCATTTCATTGGATTCAAAACTTTCTAAACTTAAATCCTGGTTTGATTCTTCGATTTGAACAGCTGTATCAAAATACTTCTCAATCGCAATTGTTTTTAAATCAGGAGTAATATTCGTTTTTAATTCATCAAAATAAGCTGTAACGGTAACTTCCGGTTTTTCTGCACATCCTGCTAATAATACTAATCCAATAAGAAGTAACCTTAAGATATTTTTTAATTTCATATAATTTTCCTTTTATAGACTCGATTATACAATAAAAAGCGAAATGATTTTAAACATATCTCTATGCTTAAGAATGATATAATAATTCTATGATACGAATTGGACAATCAACCGATATACATCCATTAAAAGAAGGAAGACCCTTAATACTAGGAGGCGTTCATATTGAACATCCTTTTGGATGCGATGGCCATTCAGATGCGGATGCCCTAGTCCATGCGATTGCGGAATCTATTTTAGGTGCACTTGCATTAGGCGATTTAGGTAAACATTTTCCTGATACTGATCCAAAATATAAAGGAATCAACTCACTTAGAATACTAGAAGAAGTTGTGAGTAAGATGAAGAAATTGAACTATCAAGTCGGGAATATTGATGCGATTGTGTTAATAGAGAAACCCAAATTAGCTCCATATATTCCTAAGATGAAAGAAATATTAACTGAAATCTTAGAAATAGAAGATAATCAACTCAATCTAAAGGCAACTCGAGGAGAGAAACTTGGGTTTGTTGGTCGTCAAGAAGGCGTTATGGCTCAAGCGGTATGCTTGTTAGTTGAGGTCAACCATGTTTAACGTAAAATGTAATGAACAAAAAGTTATGAGAGATCCAATTCATGAGTATATTCATGTGGATTATCAAGTCATATGGGATGCGATAAATTCTAAGGAGTTTCAACGCTTACGTCGTATCCATCAAATGGGGACATCTTATCAGGTTTATCACACAGCCGAACATAGTCGATTTTCACATTCATTAGGTGTATATGAGATCATTCGACGAATGGTATATGAAGTTAAAGGTTTAGATGAATACTTAAGTGAATATGAGAAGATCACAATCATGTTAGCGGGATTGTGTCATGATTTAGGACATGGACCTTTCTCTCATTTCTTTGAATCTGTGATTAAACCAGATCATGAGAAAATTAGCGCTAAGATATTATTAGAAGAGAGTGATATCCATTCAATATTAGTGAAGTATGATAATGATTTACCAAAAAATATTGTGTCAGTTTTAAATCATACTCATTCAAATAAAGTATTAACTCGTATGATAAGTAGTCAGTTAGATGCGGATCGAATGGATTATTTACTAAGAGATGCGTATTTTACGGGTACAAGTTATGGTCACTTTGATTTAGAGCGTATCCTAAGAACACTGCGAGTTGTGGATCATCAATTGGTTATTAAAGAGAGCGGTGTTCATTCTGTCGAAGATTACATCATGGCTCGTTATCATATGTATTGGCAAGTGTATTATCATCCTACATCACGTAGTATTGAGGCAATACTTTATGCATTCTTTAATCGATTAAAAGATTTGATGATTGAAGATAAAACGTATGTTGATACGTATCCAATGTTTAAATTCATATCGAATTCGGGTGAGATTTCGATTCAAGAGCACTATAAATTGGATGAAACATCTTGTTTCTATGGATTTCAATGTGCACAGGATGATAAAGATTCCATCTTAAGTGATTTTGCGCATCGTATCTTGGAACGTAAGTTATTTGATTATGCCGATATTCAATCATCTAATGATTATGAATCCAAGAAACAAGAACTCATTCAACGCGGTTATAATCCTGAGTACTATCTATATATCGATAAGGCTGAAAAGAGACCTTATTCTCCTTATAGTGAAGATGATAGTCAAATTATGATACTCATGCCTGATAAAACAATAAAAGAATTATCACAAGTATCTGTGATTGTGAGCGCAATCGTGTTTGGTAAACAAAAATCAGAGAATAAATTATTTTTTCCGAAAATGTAAGGAGTCGTATGAAAAGAGAAACGATTATTAAGCGTAGAAATGAATTATTAAAAGAGAATAAAAAAGGAAGTATTACGGTATTATTCTCAGGTGATTTAGTTAAAAGATCTGCCGATAGTACCTATCCTTTTGTGGTGAATCGTAATTTCTATTATTTAACCAATTGTGAAGAGGATTCACTGATCTATGTATATATCAATACAGAGAATGTGAGTAAAGAAATACTGTTTATTAAGGACTATAATCCACTTGAAGAAAAATGGGTGGGAAAATCTTTGACTAAAGATGAAGCGATTCATAAGAGTGGTATATTTATCGTTCAACCATTATCGCAATTTGAAAGCATCTTTACACGTACCTTAGCTCGTAATGATGTGGACACAATCTATGTTGATAGTGAAAGAGATAGCTTTAAACAAAGACTAAATGAAGCAGAGAAGTTTACTAAGAAGTTGAGTGATTCTTATCCACACTTAAAAGTCATCAATATTAATCAAAAGATTAATCTCATGCGTACGGTCAAATCTGATGAAGAAATCGAAGAGATGAAGAATGCGATTGAAGTTACTCGTGAAGGTATTGAGTTCATACTCAAAAACATTAAACCAGGACGATATGAATATCAATCTGCCGCAGACTTTGAATACCAATGTGCACTTAATAACGCAAAACTTGCGTTTGATACAATTGTCGCAAGTGGAAAAGATGCGACGATTCTACATTATGTAACGAATCAAAAACCATTAGTAGAGAATGATTTAGTCTTATTTGATTTAGGAGCGAGTGTGAATCATTATTGTGCTGATATTTCTCGTACATTCCCTGTAAGTGGTAAATTTACGGATAGACAAAAAACGTTCTACACGATCGTTCTAAAAGCTCAAGAAGAGGTTATAAAGGCGATTAAACCGGGTGTAACACTTATTCAATTGAATGAAATTGTGCGTTCAGTGTATAAAGATGAATGTGTAAAAGCGAATATTATTGAATCTGAGGATCAAGTTGATCAAGTGTATTATCACAGTGTAAGTCATTCATTAGGTTTAGATACACATGATGTAGGATTGGTTGAAGGGGCTGTGTTAAGACCTGGAATGGTTGTGACCGTTGAACCTGGACTTTATTCTGAGAAGGAGTCGATTGGAATTCGTATCGAAGATGATATCTTAGTTACGGAAGATGGTTCAATTAACTTGTCGTCGAGTATTTTGAAATCAGTAGAAGAAATAGAAACATATATGAGGCTGTAACGAAATAGAATAATTAGTTGGTCAAAAAGACAATTAATGATTCGGAAGCGTTACCGCTTCTTTTTCTTTGGTTAAGAAGGATAAAGTCGCATATTTTAACACTGTCTATCGAAAAAT
>JAJZTY010000130.1 GCA_021847325.1 Bacillota bacterium | reverse complement strand
AGTTAAATATACCATCTTTGGTGCTTTATCTAGAATTGGTAATTTCTATAAATCTGAAGCTGATATTGAGAAGAGAGCCTTAGAATTTTTAAAGAAAGTTAATTTGGATGAACTAGCACAAACTAAAGCTAAGAATTTACCTTATGGTAAACAAAGACAATTAGAGATTGCACGTGCAATGGCAACGGGTGCTAAGTTATTATTCTTAGATGAACCTGCTGCAGGGATGAATCCACAAGAAACTTTAGCACTTACTGAGTTTGTGGCTAAGATTCGAAAAGAAATGGATTTAACGATTGTCTTAATTGAACATGATATGTCGCTTGTTATGGAGATCTGTGAGAGAATATTTGTATTGGATTATGGTAAGTTAATTGCACAGGGGACTGCGGAAGAAGTTAAGCATAATCCTAAGGTTATTGAGGCTTATTTAGGTGAGGAGGAAGCATAATGTTAAAAGTTGAAAATTTGAATGTACATTATGGTGTTATCCACGCTTTGAAAGATGTTAATATTGAAGTAGAAGAAGGTCAAATTGTTTCATTAATTGGATCGAATGGTGCAGGTAAAACAACATTATTACGTACCATTAGTGGTTTGATTAAAGCGACTTCTGGTTCTGTGCTTTATTTAGGTGAAAATATTGCGAGTGTATCTGCTCAAGTTTTACCGACTAAAGGTTTAGTGCAGGTTCCTGAAGGTCGTAGAATATTTGCTGGATTAACGGTTTATGAGAATTTGATGATGGGTGCTTATTTAAGAAAAGATAAAAATGGGATTAAAGAGGATCTTGAAAAGGTTTATAAACGTTTTGAGATTCTTGCGTCTCGTAAGAATCAAGATGCGGCTACTCTTTCGGGTGGTGAACAACAGATGCTTGCGATTTCTAGAGCACTAATGGCTAAACCTAAATTGCTTTTATTAGATGAACCTTCTATGGGTTTAGCTCCATTATTAGTTAAAGAGATATTCAATATCATAAAAGAGATTAATGAACAAGGTACGACTATCTTATTAGTTGAACAGAATGCGATGCAAGCCTTAAAGATTGCGGATAAAGCTTATGTATTGGAAACAGGAAGTATAGTTTTACAAGGTACAGGTCAGGAATTATTGAGTAGTCCTGATGTACAGAAAGTCTATCTGGGAGGATAACTATGTACGTAAAGAATAAAATGACAATTAATCCAAAAACAGTGGGTCCAGAATCAACCATTTCAGAAGTTTTGGATTTAATGCATGAGTTTAAGATTCATCGTATTCCGGTTGTTGAGAAGGGTAAATTAGTTGGATTAGTCACTCAAGGGGTTGTTCAAGAGAATACACCTTCACATCTTACAACTCTAAGTATTCATGAAATGAATTATCTCTTATCAAAGACTAGAGTTAAAGATATCATGATTAAGAAAGTGATAACGGTTGGACCTGAAGCGTTGGTTGAAGAAGCGGCTGATATCATGGAGAAGAAGGATATTGGTTGTTTGCCTGTTGTAGGTGATTCTAATGTATTGTTGGGTATACTAACAACGTCTGATATTCTAAAAGCATTTGTGGATCTATTTGGGTTCTATCAAGAAGGTACTCGAGTCACTGTATTAATTAATGACCGTGTAGGTGAATTTGCGGCCTTTACAAAGCTTTTTGCGGATAATGGCATTTCTATCTCTCATTTTACGAATCAAGGAAATGAAGTGGTTATACGTTGTAATGAGTTGAATAAGAAACGTGTTAGAGAGTTATTAGAAAAGAATGGTTATACCATTACTTCGATTCTATAAAGCAAGCCTTGGGCTTGCTTTTATCTTGTCTTTCATTGTTATTTTGTTAGAATGAATAAGTAATGTTTTTTTAGGAGGATGTTCTATGTATGATGTCATTGTGTTAGGTAAAGGTCCGGCTGGAATTCAAGCTGCAGTTTATATCAAGCGTGCAAACTTAAATGTTTTAATCATCGGTAAAGATGGTGGAGCTCTCGCTAAGACAGATAAAGTGGGTAACTACTATGGTTTTACACAAATTAGTGGTCCTGAGTTATTAGAAGAAGGATATAAACATGCTAGAGCGCTAAATATTGAAATGATTGAGGAAGAAGTCACAGGACTTAGTTTTGGACTAGAATACACAGTTACTACAACACAGAACACGTATCAATCTAAAGCGGTTATTATCGCAACAGGATCTCCTCGTGCAACAGTACGTATTCCTAATCTAAAAGAGTTAGAGGGTAGAGGAGTATCCTATTGTGCTATTTGTGATGCCTTTTTCTATCGTAAGAAAATAGTAGGTGTATTAGGTCATGGAGACTATGCAGCACAAGAGGCACATGAGTTGGTCAATGTAGCAGATGAAGTTATTGTGTTTACTAATGGATTAGAACCAATCGGACATTTTGATCCAAAAGTTAGATTTGTGAAAGATCGGATTAAAAACGTGGTAGGTCAAGATCGTTTACAAGGTATTACCTTAGAAAATGATCAAGTCATTGAATTATCAGGATTATTTATCGCACTGGGCTCTGCCTCAGCTACTGACTTAGCACTTAAGATTGGTGCACTAGTAGAAAATAATAAAATTATTGTAGACGAGAAGAAACAAACCAATGTCCCAGGATTGTTTGCGGCAGGAGATTGTACGCCTGGTGTGATGCAAATAGCCAAAGCTGTTGGAGATGGTTGTGTTGCAGGTCTTGAATCTATCGCATATATTCGCAATTTAAAGTAATTTTGTATTGAACTGTATTCAAAAGATTGTTATAATTTGAATGCACTTTGCGCGTGTGGCGAAATTGGCAGACGCACTAGACTTAGGATCTAGCGGGCAACCATGGGGGTTCGAGTCCCTTCACGCGCACCATTGTACATATTAAGTACCTTAAAGGGTGCTTTTTTGTTTGGGTAAAAATTAATAGATAAAAAAATAGTTAGTTCTAAGAATTGTGTATAGTTTTAATAAAAGTGTTGATGTAAAGTATTTTTCAGTTAATAATTAACTAAGTGATTCAAGAGGTTCAGAACATGAGTAAAATAGGTATAGATTTAGGGACTACTAATATTAAAGCTGTATTGTTTGATGATAATTATCAAGAAATAGAAAATATAAGTACACCGATTCAAACGATGTATAATGGTGATTTTGCGGAACAAGATATTCAAGAGATAGTAGATGTTGTTTTTAGTTCTATAGAAAGATTAAATAACAAGGATGTTAGTCATATTAGTTTTTCGTCTGCTATGCACTCAATTATTTTAAGTTCGAGTGATTTATGCCCATTCACAAAAAATGTGATTTGGTTAGATAATCGGTCAAAAGATTTAATCAATAAT
Source organism: Bacillota bacterium (assembly GCA_021847325.1). GTDB lineage: Bacteria > Bacillota_I > Bacilli_A > Erysipelotrichales > Erysipelotrichaceae > UBA2212. The sequence goes on along the minus strand of JAJZTY010000130.1, from coordinate 1,007 downwards.
TTCAAGGAACAAGCTGACTGGTTAAGTTTTTATCATAAAACTGGGACTCCGATACATACTATGAGCCCATTTGCGAAATTACTTTGGTATAAAGAAAATACATCATTTATAAACAAGGATATTAGAGTTTTTGGAATAAAGGAATATATCATTTTTAAATTGACGGGTGAATTTGTTGAGGATTACTCAATCGCATCCGCAACAGGTTTAATGAATATTCATACGTTGAAATGGGATAAGGATATCTTGGATTATATAGGTATTAATGAAGAACAGTTACCTAGACTTGTTGATACTAATCAGACATTTTCTGCTCTAAATTATTCATTTAAGGTAGTGGTTGGCGCAAGTGATGGATGTTTAGTTAATATTGGGGTTGGGGCTTTATCCAAAGGGCAAACTACATTAACTTTAGGTACGAGTGGTGCTGTTAGAATGACTGTTTATGAACCTGTTTTGGATCCTCATGGTCGGACTTTCTGTTATTATATAAAGAAAAATACCTATGTTATAGGAGGCGCTGTTAATAATGGAGGTAATGTTCTAACATGGCTTGGACGAGTATTCTATAAGTCAAAAGAAGAAATGTTTGATGATTTACCACATCTTTTAGAAAGAACAAAAGAAGGATCGAATGGCTTGGTGTTTTTCCCTTTCTTATTTGGTGAAAGAGCTCCATTTTGGGATGCGAATTTAACGGCTAGTTTTGTTGGATTAACACATAATCATACAAGAGATGATATGGTTCGGGCTGTTATTGAAAGTGTTTTATTTAATTTAAAACATGTACTTGAGATTTTAGAGTCAAATAGTTGTAAAAGTAATGAACTCTATATAAGTGGTGGAGTTTTACAAAACCTAGAAATATTAGATCTATTGGCTGGAATATTTAAGATAAAGATTCATATTCAAGACTCTTATGAGGCTGCCGCAATCGGTGCAGTATTACTTAATGAAGAGAAAGATATATCGTTTAATCAAGAAAGTTTCTATACAGCTAATCATAT
>JAJZTY010000016.1 GCA_021847325.1 Bacillota bacterium | reverse complement strand
ATTATTCTATTTCGTTACAGCCTCTTTTTTTATTTATTAACAAAGTCGTATAATGAACTTAAGGAGACATCACTATGAAAAATTCATTCATTAAGAAATTATTGATTATGCTTGGGATTAGTGTAGGGTCTTTTATTGGTTTCAATGTGGCATTTATGCTTGCGGCATTAATCACTTTATCCATTGCTCGTATTACTGGGCCTATAGGATATAGTCTAGGTCGAATTGTATTCTTAATTGTTATATATTTAATATTTTTCGGTGTAAAGCGATTAAAAATCCCAACATGGATAAAAGCTACCGTCTTTTCAATGCCAATGATTAGTACACTTGTACTTATTGGTGTGTATGGTTATGGTTTATCTGTCTACATTGTTCTTGGATTAGGATTAGGTTTTATCGTGTTAGTATCTTATTATCTTTATCATAATCGATGGGATTGGACATATTTCTATGCACTTAGCTTTGTAAGTATATGTGCTGCTTACGTTATTATCGCTGGTATTGATATTTAATTCGTTCATAAATTACTCCTTGTAATTCGATATAAGAGTGTTACAATAACAACAATATATTTTTAGTCATGTAAAAATATACTAACGAAAGGGAGTATTTATGAAAAGAGTCTATAATTTCTCAGCTGGACCAGCTACATTGCCTGAATCTGTTTTACGTAGAATACAAGCAGAATGTTTGGATGTGAATCATACTGGAATGTCAGTTATGGAAATGAGTCATCGATCTATCCCTTTCGAATCAATTCTCGATAAAACGAAACAAGATTTGATTGAGATTATGAATATACCATCAAATTATGAAGTTCTATTTTTACAAGGTGGTGCTAGTCTACAGTTCACAATGATTCCTATGAACTTATTTAAAAATTCGAAAACTATGGATTTAATCCATACAGGTGTTTGGAGTCAAAAGGCATTAGAAGAAGCATCCTTGTTTGGAAAAGTTAATATTATCGCTTCCAGTGAATCAAGTAACTTTACTGAGTTACCTAAAGAATTTAACGTTAATCCTGATTCTGATTACTTACACTATGTATCGAACAATACTGTCTATTGTACACAATTTAAGAATAGTCCTGTAACGCATCCTGTTCTTGTTTGTGACATGAGTTCTGATATTTGTTCAAAACCAATTGATGTATCTCAATATGGATTGATTTTTGCAGGCGCACAAAAAAATCTTGGGATTGCTGGTTTAACCATTGTAATTATTCGTAAAGATTTGTTAGATACCAAATCACTAAAATTACCTAAAATGCTCGATTATTCAGTGTACGCAAAGAATAATTCACTTTATAATACTCCTTCAAGCTTTAGTATCTATGTCAGTGGACTTGTTTTAGAGTGGATAAAAGAAATGGGGGGATTAGTGAAATTAGAAGAGTTAAACAATTCTAAAGCTAACCTACTCTATAATGCAATAGATCATTCTAAACTATTCAAAAATATTATTAATAAAGTAGATCGTTCAGTTATGAATGTCATGTTTACAACTGGTAGTGAAGATTTAGATAATCAATTTATAGAGTACGCGGAAGAACAAGATTGTGTTGGGTTAAGAGGACATCGAATTACTAAGGGATGCAGAGCAAGTTTATACAATGCGATGAGTATGGATGGTGTTTTAGCATTAATTCAATGTATGAATGATTTTGAAAATATAATTATTAAGGAGAACACTCATGTATAAGATAGAACTACTTAATGAAATCGCAAAAGTTGGACTAGATGAATTTAAAAATAAAGCTATTTTCGTAAAAGGTGATAGTGATGCAATCATGTTAAGATCCGCTTCGCTACATAATACAGAGTTTAGTGATTCCTTACTTGCGATTGCGAGAGCGGGGATCGGTGTTAATAATATACCTATTGATCGTTGTACAGAGAAAGGCATTGTAGTTTTTAATACACCTGGCGCAAATGCAAATGCTGTTAAGGAGTTAGCCATTGCTGGTTTGTTATTATCATCAAGAGATATTATTCAAGGGGTTAATTGGGTTAATCATTTAACAGAGAAAGATGATGCGTTTACTTCTATAATTGAGGCAAAAAAATCTAACTTTACTGGCCCAGAGTTAAAAGGAAAGACACTTGGTGTAATTGGATTAGGCTCAGTTGGAGTTTTATTATCCAATGCCGCAATAAGTTTAGGAATGCGTGTTCTTGGATATGACCCTTATATCTCAATCAATTCAGCATGGGGATTATCCAGTAATGTTCAACGTTCTAACTCTTTCGATGAGTTGTTTAAAGAATCTGATTACATCAGTATTCATGTCCCATTACTTGATGAAACTAGAAATCTTATTAACGCTAAAGCATTATCAAAAATGAAAAAAGGAGTACGTATTTGTAACTTCGCAAGAGCAGAACTTGTTGATCATACTGCACTTGAACATGCGTTAAATACACACAAAGTTGCTAAGTATGTGACTGATTTCCCTATCGAACAAACGAAGACAATGATTAATACCATACAGATTCCACATCTTGGGGCATCTACACCAGAATCAGAAGAAAATTGTGCAGTTATGGCAGCTCAAGAATTACTCGACTATCTTGAAAATGGTAGTATTACACATTCTGTTAACTTTCCACATTGTTCATTAGGCGCATGTACCTCTCAAACTAGAATAACTCTATTACATCGAAATGTTGTGAACATGGTTAGCCAAATAACAAGTATTATTGGTAAACATTCTATAAACATTGAAATGATGCAAAATGTCTCTAAACAACAATGGGCATATACTGTTTTGGATGTGGATAATGAAATAGAAGATGAGATTATTCAACAATTAAAAAATATTAATGATGTCGTTAAGGTAAGAATTATAAAAGGCCAACAATGATTACATTTAAACCATTTAAAGCCATATTACCTCAGCCAAAGCTCGCAAAGAATGTGGCTGCTTTACCCTATGATGTTTTCAATCGTGTTGAAGCTTTAATTGAAGTTGATGATAAACCGTATAGTTTTCTACGGATTGATCGAGCTGAAACCAATTTTGATTATGCCATTGATTTATATTCTGATGAAGTTTATCATAAGGCATCTATGTTATTACACCAATGGATTAATGAGGATATTCTTATTCAAGATTCAGTAGAATCATATTATTTATATGAATTATCTTCAGAGAACCATAGTCAAACAGGAATAGTAGGTCTTACATCTGTCATAGATTGTGTAAATGGTTTGATAAAAGACCATGAAAAAACTAGAACTGATAAACAATTAGATCGTGTAAGACATATTGATTTTTGTAATGCTCATACGGGTCCAATATTGATGTTTCATACAAATGAGAATCATTTTGATAAACAGATCGATCAACTAAAAAGTAGAATTAATCCTTTCATCGATTTTAAAAGTGATGATTCAATTCAACATCGAATTTATAAGGTGCATCAAACTGAAGATATATTACTAATACAGGCTTATTTTAATCAAAATAATAATCTCTATATTGCGGATGGTCATCATCGAGCTGCAGCCGCAAAACAAGTCGCAATAAACCGTAATCAAGATATTTCTGATCTAACTTTGTCTTCAAATTTATTTTTATCGGTTGTTTTTCCATATAATCAAATGAAAATATTGGACTATAATCGAGTCATTAAAGACTTAAATGGTTATACTCCTTTAGAGTTTATAGAAATACTTAAAGAGAATTTCAAAATACTCAAACAATCAAACTCGCCGATTTGCCCTAATAAAAAAGGTCAATTCTCCATGTTTATCGATTCAAAATGGTTTTTAATAGAATATAAGCATTTAGATCAACTTTTTTCACCTATCGAAAAACTAGATGTATCAATTCTTCAAAACACTATACTAGAACCACTATTAAATATCAAAAATCCATCAACAGATACTCGCATAGATTTTGTAGGGGGAATTAGAGGATTAAATGAGTTGGAAAGACGAGTCAATACAGACTGTATGCTTGCCTTTGCGTTAGTCCCTACATCTATAAAAGAACTTATTGAAATATCTAACTTAAGTCAACTAATGCCTCCAAAGTCAACGTGGTTTGAACCCAAATTAAGATCGGGTTTGTTCATACATTTAATCGATTAAACTTAATTTATATGTCATACTATATCTATGATTAAGAAACTTGTTATACTCATTTTCATCTTATTTTTTATTAGCCTACAATGGTATGATTTAAACTCGAAAACAAGCAATTTACCAATTGATGAACCAGTTATAGATGAACCAATTGAGGAAGAAATCAAATATACGATTGTGATTGATCCTGGACATGGTCCCTGGGTTAATAATGATGTGGAACCTATTGCGCCAGGATCAGACAAGATGAAGCGTAAATATGGGGTTGGTACAGTCGGAAACACAACAGGTACGATGGAACGTGAGATAAATCTGAACGTTTCGCTTATGTTAAGGGATTTACTTGAAAAAGATGGATTTATTGTGATTATGACACGTACTAATCATGAAGTCATATTGAGTAATATTGAACGTGTTGAACTTGCGAATGATAACAATGCGGATTTAATGATTCGAGTTCATAATGATTCTCACCAAAACCAAAGCATTCATGGAGCTTCTATGTTAGTACCTGGTGATGTGGGTTATGCAAGTGATATTATGGATATTAGTCGACAGTATGGAGAAATTATCTTAAATACATTAGTAGAAGAAGTGGGAATGTCCAATCGTGGAATCATTACTCGAACTGATCAAACTGGGTTTAATTGGTCGAAAGTTCCAATTATGACAGTTGAAATGGGATTTCTATCCAATCCTGATGAGGATCGATTATTATCTACTTCTGAATATCAAGAAAAATTAGCTTACGCACTATATAAAGGCATATTAAAGTGTTTTAATAAAAAAACCTTACTCAATCAAATTGAATAAGGTTTATTTTTTATATGGTGCCCCGGGTCGGAGTCGAACCGACACGACTTTCGTCGATGGATTTTGAGTCCATTGCGTCTACCAATTTCACCACCAGGGCATCGCAAGAATTATCTTAACTTATATTGAGTAAAAAATCAATCAATTCCTCAAAATTACCATCTTCTTGAAGAACCACCACCACCTGTTCTTCCTCCACCACCACGATTAAAACTACCTCCTCCTCCACTTCCACCGCCAAATGAAGAATAGATTAAAATACGAAGTAATAAGTTTAATATAAATCCATTAAGATAATAGCCATCTAAAGATAATAGTATGATTGCCCCAATAATAATCCAAAACCATGGAAGATCTTCAATCGAATTATTTGATGATGTATTAACACCACTTAATGATTCAATACCGTACTCATCCATTACACGTTTGAGTACTGCATTATATGTCTCCATAAATGCTTGATCATAATCACCTTCTTGTAAACTAGGCAACATATACTCATCAAGGATTCGACCTGCAACACTATCTGGTATAGCTCCTTCTAGACCATAACCTACTTCTATTCTTACTTCTCTTTCTTCTAAGGCAAGAATGATGAGAACTCCATTATTCTTATCTTTATCACCAATACCCCACTCTCTAAATAATTGAACAGAGTATTGTTCTAAGTCATAACCAGATAGATTATCTAGTGTAACCAACACAATCTGAGCATCTGTTTCATAATATAGTGCTTCAGAGATTTCGATGATATCCAACTCTGTTGAAGTACTTATTAAGTTAGCTTGATCCAATACATAAAAGCTTGAATTTGGATTTGGGATATTCATTGCCTTTACAGGCAAGATCCAAACAAAAAACAAGCTTATTAAACATAAAAGTGTACTAAATTTAACTATAAAACGTTTCATTTACTCTCTTAGAAATCAACATCCACACCATCTTCTGCACCATCTTCTGCTTCAAAGTATTCACGCTCTGAGAAACCTAATAAATTCGCATAGAGTGCAGTTGGTAATGATTTAACCTTGGTATTATAGGATTGAACAGCTGTATTATAATCCATTCGCGCTGTCGCTATACGATTCTCAGTTCCAGCTAATTCATCTTGTAAAGCTAAGAAGTTCGTATTGGACTTTAATTCAGGATATGCTTCCGCAATCGCTATTAATCGACCCAATGCGGATGTGATTTCTTGATTAGCTTCTGCAGTTTCACTAACTGTTCCTGCTCCAGCTAACGCAGCTCTAGCATTTGCGAGTGCAGTAAATACTTCAGTTTCTTGAGCTGCATACCCTTTTACTGTTTCAACAAGATTTGGAATTAAATCAGCTCTTCTTTGAAGTTGATTTTCTACTTGACTCCATTTCCCATTCACATCTTCATTGATTACAACGAGAGAGTTGTAGCCTGACATTAACATGAATCCTAATACAACTACTATAGCGATTGGTACTAACCATTTTTTCATTTTAATTCTCCTTTAATCAGTCTTCTAATATTTTGAATTATATCATAAGTAAAAGTAAGAACATTAAAATGCACTTTCATTTTCTTAATATTTTCTAATGACAATCCACTTTGTTTTATGTATAATAATACTTGCCTCTGGAGGATTGGCCGAGCGGTTTAAGGCACCATCTTGGAAAGGTGGCGAAGTGCAAGCTTCCGTGAGTTCGAATCTCATGTCCTCCGCCAGTCGCAAATTAACCCTTAGAAATAAGGGTTTTTAATTTGTATTTTAAAACAAAATTTGAGCGTTATCTATCTTTATATAATGGTATTTTGTTAGAATAAGAATATACTTTATCATGGTGAAGAAGATGGAAAATAATAAATATGATGTAATCGTTGTAGGATCAGGTATTGCAGGACTAACGAGTGCAGCTTATATCGCAAAAGAAAATCATAAAGTTCTCTTATTAGAAAAGGATTCTAGTTTTGGAGGACTTTTAGGCGCATTCAATCTCGACGGACATATGTTGGATAAAGGTGCAAGAGGAATTATTGATTCAGGAATTATCTTCCCAATGTTAAAACAATTAGGATTTAACCTAGAGTTTACAGACAATCCAATCCGCATGACATTTGAAGATCAATCGATGGTATTTAATTCTAAGAAGTCCTTGGATGATTATGAAGAAGTACTAACGAAGATATTTCCTTTAGAAAAAGAAAATATCCATTCAATTATGGAGGATGTTAAAAAGATAATGACTCATATGGATGTGTTATATGGAATTGAAAATCCATTATTTATGCCGAAACCATATGATATCAATTATTTATCTAAAGTCCTTTTACCTTGGATGTTTAAATTCATCAACCATATCAATAAAGCCATGAAATATATGCAGCCAGTAGATGAGTATCTTAAGACTAAAACACAGAATCAGTCTTTAATAGACTTAATATCTCAGCATTTTTTCGCAAAAACACCAACATTCTTTGCCTTATCTTATTTCACATTATACTTGGAGTATCATTATCCTATGGGATCAACTCAAAGTTTTATTGATACATTTGTGAATTATTTGAATGAAAAAAATGTTGATTTAAAGAAAGAAACTGAAGTAATTTCAATTGATATCGATCAAAAAGAATTGATGACTAAAGATGGAAGTGTATATCAATTTGAACAAATCGTTTGGGCTGCAGATACAAACAAGCTTTATGATTGTATACAAATTGATAGAATTAAATCATCATCATTGAAAAGTAATATAATCAAAAAAAGAGATTTCTATAAAAGTAAGATAGGTGCAGATTCAATCCTAACTGTATATCTATTAACTGATTTAGATCCAGAATACTTTAGAGATAAAAATGGGCCACATGCATTCTATACCCCTAAGAAAGAGGGATTATCGTATGCACAATTATCTTTAATAAAAATAAATGGTAAGTTTATCGATGATAAAGATAAAATATTCGATTGGATTAAACAACATCTTTTATACAATACTTTCGAGATTTCAATCCCTTCATTAAGAGACAAAAGATTATCACCAGAAGGAAAATGTGGATTAATTGTATCCGTTCTGTTTGATTACGAATTAACTCAACACATCTATCAAAGTGGTTTCTATGAAGAATTCAAATCCTTTGTTCGTCAAGAAACAATCAATATACTCAATAATGGACTTTGGGATAAACTGAATGATCATGTTCAAAAGACTATTGTTTCAACACCTAAAACAATCTATGATCGTACATATGCAACACAGGGATCTGTTACTGGTTGGTCATTTATAAATCAACCTTTCCCAGCAGAATATCAGTTCTTAAAGGTGAGTCAATCTGTGAATACTCCTATTAATTTTATAAAACAAGCTGGTCAATTTACTTTCAATCCTGCTGGTGTTCCGGTAGCGGTCTTAACGGGTAAACTTGCTGCTGATGCCATTCTTAAAAATCGAAAGAAATTAGTCAAATGACACAAACAGAAACTCTAGTAAAATTGAATCCAGAATTAGTATTTGAATTATGGTCAAAAACATATAATAGAGAAGGAAAACCCGATTGGTCTCATATATTTCCTTATTATCATTCCTCGATTATCTTTCAAGATTCTATTCAAAAAGTTGTAGGTAAAGATGATTTCGTGGATATGTGCAATCGATTGACAGAACGTTGTCAATCTTTACATATGGATCTATTAAATGTATTACAAAAAGATAATACAATTTTTATTGAATGGATAATGACTATGTCATTTAAGAAATCACCTGATACACCTCTTTATGGAAGTACACGATTAACTTTAAATGAAGAAGGCTATATTATTGAACAACGTGATTATTATGACTTATGGGGTGATATTTTCAACAACATCCCAAGATTTAATAAGATGTATCGTAAATTCTTACAGAAATACTTTGGTTAACTATGAAAAAATTACCTGATGAATTAATGTTTCTTGAACATCGTAAAGCAGTACAACTTACTACCGATGCACGAATTGATGGCAAAGTTGTTGTGATAACTGGCGCTACTTCTGGTGTTGGATTAGAAGCACTTAAAAAGATCGTATTAAACGAAGTGTATGTGTTTGTCGTCGCAAGAAATATATTCAAAGCAAAAGAATTGATTAATCATTTAAAGATTAACAATAATGCGAAGATAGATTTAATTGAAGCAGATTTCAGTATATTAAGTGATGTTAGAAAAGCAGCAGAAGAAATTCTAAACAAGACATCAAGAATTGATATTCTAATAAATTGTGCTGGATTACATTCAACTAAGAGAATACTAACCAAAGAAGGAAACGAAACTGTATTCGCAGTTAATCATCTTGCGTCATTCTTATTTACATATCTATTATTAGACACAATAAAAGCTTCAGCTCCTTCTCGAATATTACAAATAAATTCAGAGGGGCATCGCTTTAATGGATTAAATATCGATGATTTAGATTGGAAGAATCGACACTATACAGGATTAAGAGGATATGGTGCATCTAAAACAGCTCAACTTCTCACAACATGGGAATTCCATGATCAACTTATTGGTAGTGGTGTAACAATCAATGCGATGCATCCAGGAGATGTTAAAACGAATATTGGACAAAATAATGGTTTAATTTATCGATTGTTTTCTAAACTCGTAATTCAACGTTTCCTAAAAGATCCTAAAGTTTCAGGAGAATCGATTTATTATTTGATTGCCGAACCAAGTTTAGAAAAAGTTAGTGGTCAATATTTCCACTTAACTCAAAAATCAGTTCCAGCTAAACATGCATTAGATCGAACATTGGGTAAGAAGATTTACTTAAAGACATTGGAAATTTGTGAAATAGATTGATACTGTTCTTCCATCAATGTTTTACATACTAACATAGAATTAATAAGTGGACTATATCGATTATATTGTTTTGAATTAAGCTCAAACTTTGATTGAGCTTTTTTACACTTATGTATAATTGATTCAATTGGCTTTATTGCATGTATAATCTCTTCTTTTGAATACATTATTTTTAGATTTGAATGTGATAATTCCATTTCTACCAGTGTTAAACCAATAGATAAAGCATTAATTCGGTTAATCAATAATGTATGTTGAGAAGAACCTAATTGGAATTTAGGAAGAATCTTTTCACAGTTCTTTATTACTTTATCTATCTCAACTTTCGATTGTGTATATTCCTCAATTGAAAAATTACTCATAATTCCCCATTTCTAATAATCTATTCTTTCTAAATCCAGCAAACATAAAACGTGTGATTACTTTTCGATTGGTTAACCACGCTATTTGACAATTGGTCTTCGTATTTTCTAACATTTTTGGAATAAAATAGTGTGCAACTGTTTCAGGCTTATCCGCTAAAATATTAAATATCTTTACAAAACTCTTATCCGATAAAACGTCTGATTTATTTCCAACATTATCTTTCGTAATAAAATCCGTTAACATCATTCCAGGTGATAATCGACCTACAATAATCTTCGTATCTTTTAGTTCTTTTGCTAAACCTTTCATATAATACGTTAATGCATGTTTTGTAGTACCATAATGAATTGTCTTAGCTTGGATCATATTATTTGAGCCCAAACCTTCCATACTATAAATTGCACCATATCCTTGTTTAAGCATTCCTCTTGTCGCAATTTGACACCCATAAATCATTCCTAACAGATTTGTATCTATGATTGATTGAGTATCTGTTGAACTTATTTCCCAAGAAAATGAATGAGGTGAGTTCATACCTGCATTATTAATCCATAAATCAATTGAACCCCATTTTTCATAACTTTTATCCCATAAATTTTGAATGTTAATTTCTGAACTAACATCACATGAGACATAGATAAAATGATTATTGTATTCTTTTATTTGACTCAACATTTCATCCTTTAAAGTAAGACCTCGGCCAGATAATGTCACGTTACACCCATGAACTAAAAACTGTTTAGCCATCTCAAATCCAATCCCTCTGGTACTTCCTGTAATCACGATGTTTTTCATAAAATACCCTTTCATTAAGTGAAATAAATCTTTTAAATCATCCCATAAAAATCCATATCACACATATAAAATATCTGTTATAATTTCGCTTATGAGTAAATCTAAAATTGGACCGATCTATATTATATTAGCCGCAATATTCTGGAGTTTTGGAGGACTATTAGGTAAACTAATTCCATGGTCTGGAATAAGTATTGCGGCATTACGTGGTATCATTGCGGCAATCACCATTGCGATCTATCGTCGTAGTTTTTATTTTAAGTTAAATAAACCAATTCTATTAGCGGGTATAAGTCTTACAATCACAACCATTTTATTTATGATGGCGAATAAAATGACAAGTGCCGCAAACGCTATTGTCTTACAATATACTTCGCCTGTGTTTATTATACTTCTTACTTTAATCATAGATAAACAAAAACCAAAGAAACGTGATTTATTTGCGATCTTTGGTGTTTTAATTGGTATAAGTATTTTCTTCTTTGATCAATTTAAAAGTGGTAATTACTTAGGTGATCTAATCGCATTAGGATCTGGTTTAAGTTTTGCGGCTGTATTTTTTGCGAATAAACTACCGAATGCTTCACCGATTGATGCGACTTATTTAGGTAATCTATTAAGCGTATTGATTCTTCCATTCATCTTATTTGATCAAAGTTTTATTTCTAATCAAAGTTCAATGATATGGTTATATATCTTCCTAATGGGCGTATTCCAATTAGGATTTGGATACATCTTCTTTTCACTCGGTATTAAACAAACTGCCGCAACAACTTCTAGTATCATTGCGACACTCGAACCAATCCTTAATCCTATATGGGTATTTCTATTTCTAAACGAAGTTCCAAGTTCTCTAGCCTTATTAGGTGGAATTATCGTACTTATTACTGTAAGTATTTATAATGTGATTGTGACAAGAGATAATTACTCCAATATTAGTTTAAAAAAGAATGGGAAAAGCGAAGATTACAATAAGTGACCATATTCCATAGATTGGTAGATAATCCGTTATTGATTTATGGATCGAATTTAATTCAACTTTATTTTTAAAATACTTTATATACGAATATAAAATCCTTGATAAATGAATCCCTATGATTAAATTTATTCCTAAAACAGCACAACGGTTTGGAGTTAATCCATAAGAACTCAATCTAAATAGAATTGAGGATAAGGCAAAAATATCAATAAGTAATGCGATAGAAATCAAAGCACAATTAACAACATTTGTAATTTTACTCTCACTACTTTCTATAATTGAAAATAGTGAAATTGCTAATACAACTAATAAAACAATATTAAACACTAGTAAGAATTCACGATCAATGAAAGGATTTTGACCTGTAATAATTACCATTATCATAAATAATATTAATGTGATTAATACCAAAGGTCCAAATAGCTTTGCGATTAAAGGTGCTATATTCCGAACGAAATTAAAATTTAAATCAACCAGATAGGTTGTTAGGATACTAACTGATGCGACACCTATTAAGACAATATTCGTAAAGTAGAACTCTGAAATATCAAGATTTATCATAGTGAACAACTGCATTGTAATTCCGGTTAAGATAATTCCACTAATTGCCATAATTGTATATAGAACGATAAACTCACCATTAAATCTAAGAAATGTTAATCTTTTTTGATTGTTTCTATATTCATCTGATAAATAGGATGCGCCAATTACTATCCACATAAAAATGGGTACATGTAAATATACAAGTATTGAAACATCACTTGAAGGATTTTGAATTGAATTTACATTCCAAACAACAAATCCAAAAAGTGTTAGTAATATTAACAAAAGTTTTTTTGATAACTGGTTTTTCACAATGAAATAAATTGAAATAAATCCCATTATTGTAAAAATACTATTGATTGGATTGATAAGATTCTCCTGAATAAAATAGAAAACTAACCTTGATGATAACCCGGAAAGTAAAGCGATTAGTATTGCGCCAATAAAATCCTTACGATTGAATTCAGATAACATGTCTTCTCTATAATTCAGACGTTCATACCAAACATTTACAATATCAGTATGTTCAACTGATGGATATAGTTCATTAAAACGAGCCTTGAATTGTTCAGAATCCTTTCGGTATAACTTTTCAAGTTCATTAGGTTGATTTAAATACTCTTGTATTGTGCGATTCATATAGATATCTCCATTCTTATTAACAAGAATAGTATAACTCTATATTTATCGTTTATCAATAATATTTTATTGTATTATATATATTTATTATCAATAATCAATCAAAAAGGAATGTTTACCATTCCTTTGTTCTTACCATTTGCCCTTCGCAATATGCCCAGCAATTTCAGCTTTTGAATATTGTTTTAGTAATGATGCATGTGCTTTTGCACGTTTGAATACATTCACACATGATGGATCTAAATTATCTTCGATCCCTAAATTTGAAATATCTTCAATCTGATTTAGTAAATTGATGAGTTCCATATGTAGATCATTAGTATAATCACTACGTCTGGATTTTTCTGCATCCTCTTCACTCATTTCATGATACTTTTCTTTTGGTTGACCACATTTAGGACATTTGTCTTCTAACTGGCCTTCCGCTAAAATCATTCCACACACTTCACAACGATAGAGTTTTTCCATATTTGTCTCCTTCTTTAATTTGAGTATATCATATGAACTTAACTAAATTAAATAAAGGATGTGTTAAAACTCAATTATTGATTAATATGGATAAGAATAGAAATACCAATTAGAACAGTCATCGTTCTATGAACAATAATCCACCATTTTGGTCTTGGTTGTTTCATGATTTTATCACCAACCACACCACCGATCACATTAGAAACAAATAATCCACCTGTAATATACCCTGTTACTGTTTCGTTGTCGATAAAGAAATTCCAACCCGTTTGAATATAGGAATGGGTTAAAATTAGAGCTACTGCCGCAAATCCTAAAAACGGATGTAGTGTTTTATTCCAAGCCATAACTTTCACAAGATACTTATAAAAGGTTGATGTCTTATCTAATTTCTTCGCGTTCGCTTTGAAATATGCCTTTAAACCATATCTAAAACCAAGCAATACAAATAATGCGATAATCAGAAAACCAGTAAACTCACCTAAATCAGATCGATCAATCATATTACTCCACTAACTTTCCAACAATTGTGAATTGTTTAAGTATATCTTTTCCATGAGGTGCACTGGAAATAAACTCAGATAAGTCTTTACCTGCTGTCATACCTTGTTCATGTTCCCCATTTAACCATTTACGGTTACCCGTCACATCATAAATATCTCCATCAACCGCAACATATGCTTTTCTACCATCTTTTCCATCAAACTCCGCAAGTTCTTCTAGCGTTAGTTCTAATAGTTCAGTTTCAACTTCACTATT
The DNA here is from genome assembly GCA_021847325.1 of Bacillota bacterium. Classification (GTDB taxonomy): domain Bacteria; phylum Bacillota_I; class Bacilli_A; order Erysipelotrichales; family Erysipelotrichaceae; genus UBA2212. Next base: position 8,123 of record JAJZTY010000016.1, on the reverse strand, counting down.
ATCTTCAGGTGAAGGAGTACTAGGTTCATTTGGCGTGGTTGTTGAGCAACCAAATAATATTAAACTTATGCTTAAAATGAGTATTAATTTTTTCATTAGTGTTCCTCCAAAATGTTTAAAAAAACTATTCCGATTGGTTGAGATAAAATCAAATAATATGCTTAAAGATAAATATGACATATATCACAAATAATATTTGTAACAAATGATTGAGTATGTTAATATCTTTCAGGATGATTAATCAATAATAAGAAATGGAGATTCATATGGATTTAGAATTATTAGAAGAAGCTGGATTAAAGAAAATCAAATCTACGAGAAATGAACCTTTTACATACTTCTTAAAAGCTATTATGGCTGGATTTTATTTAGGTGTCGCAAGTATCTTATCATATTCATTGGGAAGCGTTTTTGCGACGATCGATCCAATGTTAGGAAAAGTTGCGTTTGCCGTATTATTTGGATTAGCATTTATCCTAGTTGTGTTTTTAAATGCAGAATTATTTACTGGAAATTGCCTTACAACTATTATTCCTGTATATACAAAGAAACTAAAGTTTGTCGAAATTTTACCAAACTGGATTATTTGTTATTTGGGTAATTTTATTGGTGCTAGTTTTATTGGAGCTCTTTTTATATTAAGTGGATCTCTATCTCACCAACTTCCTGATTTCTTGAGTTCAGTTTTAGTTTATAAATTGGACTTTGATATTACTCAACTTATTATTCGTTCTATTTTATGTAACTTTATAGTATGTATTGCTTCTTTTGTTTCATATAAAGTAAAAAGCGAATCCGCAAAAGTTATCATTTTATTTATTGTTATTATCGCATTCGTATTACCAGGTTTTGATCATAGTATTGCGAATATGGTTACTTTTGCGATGGGAATTACCGCATTTCCATCTACAATTAACTATTCAATGATTCTATTAAATCTATTATTCTCTACATTCGGAAATATTCTTGGTGGTTCTATTTTATTAGCCTTACCTTTGTACTTAATTCATAAGCCAAGTTTAATTAAAGAATAATTATTTTCTCTTTAAATCAATAATTCTTTTTATTTCACTTGGAGAATATCCAGTTATTTTCTTAAATACTTCATAAAAATATTTCATGTCAGAATACCCATGAGAAAACGCTATTTCATTAATAGGTAGTTCATCTTTAATGATTTCACTTATAATCAATTGAACACGATATAAATTAAGAAACTGATTAAATGTATAACCGGTTTCTTTTTTAAAAGATTGGTGGAGTGAAGTAGCACTTTGTTTACATACTTCTACTAAATCAGACATGATTATTTTTTGATGATAATGTTCACTAACATACTCAATCATTTTACGAACTACCCAACTAGTATCTCCATCTGATTTGAATTTTAGAATATTTATCTTTTCACTAAATTGATTAATGAATTCATTAAAAACCTTTTTCTCCTTAATTTTATTCACTAAACGAACAAGTGCTTGTGTCAATTCTTGATGATCAACTGGCTTCAAGATATACTCTTGTATACCATATTTCATTGCTTCTTTTGCATAACTAAACTCACTATAACCAGAGATAATAATCGCTTCATATCGATAATCATTCATAGTATGTTTAATCATGTCTAATCCATTTAATATAGGCATATTTATATCACATATAACAATATCTGGAAGAAATGTTTTTATTGCTTCAATGCCTTCCTCACCATTACTTGCTTGAGCTACAACTTCGCAATTTAAAGATAACCAAGGTATTGATAAGATTAATCCCTCTCTAATAATTCTTTCATCTTCTATTACCAATACTTTTAACATATTTAACCTCTTGGAAAAGAAACTTTTATTGTTGTCCCATTTTCATTACTTTGAATATCAAATTCTAATTTATCTTCATAAACTAAATATAATCTCTTATACACATTATATATTCCTTGATGATTAGAATTATTGTTTTTATCTGTAATCATTCGTTTTATTTCTTTTAGCTTATCATTACCTATACCAAATCCATTATCGATAATATATATAACTAATCGATCATCCTCAAAGTACCCTTTTACACTAACATTTAGATTATTTCTTTGTTTAAATCCATGAATAATACTATTTTCTATAATCGGTTGTATGAGTAATTTAGGTACTTTCTGGCTAAGAATCTCATCATGAATATCTAAAGTGTATTCGAATTTTTCCGCAAAGCGTGTTTTTTGAATCTCACAATAGAGCCTTGTATATTCTAAATCATGTTTAAGTAGTACTAACTCATCTGCTTGATGTAAACTATATCGTAAAAGTTGAGTCGTTCTTAAAATAAGATCAGATGCTTCATTTGGTTTAGTTAATATTAAATAGCGAATTGTTTCCAATGTATTAAACAAGAAATGAGGATTAAACTGTGCGATTAATTGTTTTTTCTCAGCTTGTGTTTTGAGTGAATTCAATTCAATGTTACGATTCATCGAATCATTTAATGCGATAACCATTGTATTAAACTGGTTAGCTAATATTTCAAACTCATCATTTGTTTTAAGTTCAGCACGAGCATTTAAATCACCTTCTTTAATCTTATTTACAGTAATCAGTAACTCATCAATGGATTTTGAATTACTTAATGCCATATTTCGAGCTAAACGCAAGACAAGTAAGATGAGTAAGAAACTACTAAAGAGTACTAATATAAAACTAGTAAGATATTCTTGCCAAAAGTTAGGAGCGTATATCAAAGTATAAACTTTATAATTATAAAGCTTATTTTGACTAACATTCACTTTGTAGTCCAATCCATTTCTTAAGGTTATAACACTGTTGTTTTTTTGAATAAACTTGTTTGTTGAGTTATAAAACTGATTATTAGATGTAGAAATTATATTGTTGTATTGATCCGTTATAATGACATAATTAATAGGAGTATCATCGATTAATTGGTTTATTTCAGATGCATTTACATAATAAATAGCATAACCAAGTGTTTCTAATTGACCAATTTTACCAATTACCACATGGGTGGATGTATCATTGAAATAGTTAGAAAATATAAAATTTCCTGTACTCATTTCAATATCAGAATCTATAAAACGAGACATCATTAATGTATTTACGATAGATACCTGTATATCTAACTTATCTTGATTAATACTGCTAAATCTAAGTTCTCCTAGATGATCATATATAAATAGTTCTGAATCAATCTGACTTTCACTCATAAAGCCATAATACTTTGAGTAAATGATATTGGAAGATGCATTACCATCTAAGAAATCATTCACTTCATTGTTTTCTTCTAACTCAAACACAAAGGTATTAAAATCAGAGTAAATCTTTCGCATCACTTGATTGACTTCCTCTACTGCATTCTTTGAATTCATATAAACATTGTATTCACTAGAGAAATAAGTAAATAACCCGAAAAGTATGAGTAATACAAAAATTGGAATTAAACTTGTGAGTAGAAACTGTATTCTTAAATGGTGTTGATAGGTTCTTTTTGTCATATAATTTGTTTTTATTGTACCATGCAAAGAAAAAGTATGAGCAAGCTCATACCTAATTTATACACTTAAATCTTTATTCTTACTAAACTTCATAAACAATATGAGTGATCCAGCTGTTAGAATCGTTAAGATGGTAGACAGTGCAGCCGCAATTCCATAATTACCACGAATTACTTCGGTATAGATAGCGATTGTTAGAGTTTTTGTACGACCTGTGTACAAAATAATACCTGTCGCAAGTTCTGTAATAATCGTTGTCCAACTCAGGATTGCCCCGGCAATTACACCAGCAGACATCATCGGAACAGTGATTTTAAAGAATGTCTTTAAATTGCTCGCTCCTAAACTAATGGCAGCTTCTTCTATACTTATCGAAATTTGTTGGAGTATGGCGGCAGAAGACCGTATTGTGTAGGGTAATCGTCGAATTACAAGTGCAATAACCATAATTGTCACACCACCCGCTAGTCGCAATGGTGGAGTTAAGAATGCAGCTAAGAGAGAAATACCAAGTACTGACCCTGGAATTATGTACGGTATCATTGACAAAGTATCAATAAATTTTGTTAGAATATTAGGTCTTCGAACTGAAATATAGGCAATTAAGATAGCCAGTAACACAATGATTATTAAAGATAATCCGCCTATCACAAAAGTATTTTGTATAGAATTACCTAAGCGATCAAATGCTTGTGTATAACTCATCAATGAATAACCTTCAATAAACAACATACCTTTTGTATTTAAGAATGAAGTATAAATAACGTATCCTTGTGGAAGCATTGCTATTCCAATAACGAGATAGATGTAAAGATGTAATAATACATTTTTTATACCACTTATCTTCTTAGGTTCAATTGGATGCAAAGCACTCATAGAAAATTTCTTACGATTCGAAATATAACTCTGTACTAAGAAGAAGATTGTCGTAATACCAATCGCAATAATACTAATTGCTGCCGCAAATCCTTTATCTCCTGTTACTTCTCCAATAAACTCAGAGAAGATAAGTACTGGGAACGTTCGATAACCTTCACCAATTAACATAGGTGTTCCGAAATCCGCAAATGCACGCATAAATACTAGGAGAGATCCAGCTAAGATAGTTGGTAAGATTAATGGAAACACGATTGTTCTAAATCGTCTTAATCCTGTATATCCTAGATTCTCTGCTGCCTCAAGAAGTGTATTATCTACATTCTTCATTGCGCCATTAATATATAAGAAAATAAGAGGAAATAATTGTAAAGTTAGAACCATTAAAATCCCATTAAATCCATAGATATCTGGTATTTGGATATTAAATGTTGATTTAAAGAAATTGGTAAATACACCATTTCGTCCCAACAATAAAATCCATGAATAAGCGCCAATAAACGGTGCTGACATACTTGATATGATAATCAAGATTTGTAACCAGGACTTACCCTTTATCTCATACATATTAAAGAAGTATGCCATAGGTGTTCCAATTAACAAGGTAAGTATGGTTACAGCAACCGTTACTTTAAAGCTATTGATTAAAGTATTTGAATAATACGGAAACTGAAAGAATTTCTGGTAATACTCGAAAGAAAGGGTTTGAGTTTCTTTATTCACTAAACTCTCAACCACTAAATTAAACATTGGATAAATCAAGAACAACACATATGTTATAAGGATAACAAACGAGATGGTTGTCCAAATATCAAGCTTTTTCTTGGACATTATCGTTTTCAACCCCAGTAACTAAATTTTCTTTTCCATCTTGTGTAAATACATTGATTTTTTCCAATTTTAACCCTAAATGAATATGAGTTCCAGGCTGAATTATGCTATCAATAGAAGATTCAATTACGATTTCAATCAACTCATCACTTTCTAATTTAACAGTGTAATGTGTGTTTAATCCTAAGAAGATATAATCTAAAACTTCACCCTTCATTTGAGTAGAATCATCAGTTATATAAAATTCTTCAGGACGAATCGATACAACAACATCTTGGTTTTGATTGACTGATTTCTTTAGTGTAGTCATTTTAAACTCAGTATTATGAATTCTTAAAATTGATTCTTGATTATTGAATTTTAATTGACCTTTTATCATATTGGATCGACCAATAAAAGTAGCAACAAACGTATTAGCAGGTCTTTGATAAATATTCTTTGGTGTTCCAATATGTTGAATAAAGCCATCTTTCATAACTGCGATTCGATCCGAAATAGACATTGCCTCTTCTTGATCATGAGTGACATAAACTGTAGTTATACCAACAGAACGTTGAATATCACGAATAACCGATCTCATTTCAACTCTTAATTTTGCGTCTAAGTTTGATAACGGTTCATCCATTAATAAAACATCTGGTTTAATAACAATCGCACGCGCTAATGCAACACGTTGTTGTTGACCCCCAGATAATTTCTCAGGTAGTCGATCTGCGTATTGTTCGATTTGCATCGTTCTAAGCATCTCATCTGTTAATTGATTCATTTCTTCTTTTGTAAGTTTACGATTCTTTAAACCAAATTTTACATTTTCTCTTACGGTAAGATGTGGAAAAATTGCATAGTTTTGAAATACCATACCGATATTTCGTTTACTTGGTGACATTTGATTAATGACCGCATCATTAAAATAAAACTCTCCACCCTCTATACTATTAAACCCAGCAATCATTCTTAAAAGCGTTGTCTTTCCACATCCGGATGGACCAAGGAGAGTGAATAACTCACCCTCCTTGATGTTTACTGATAAACCGGATAGGATAGTATTTTCGCCATAGCGCTTAATTGCGTTTTTGATATTAATATTGACACTCATACTATCACTCCTTTTTTAATTATTGTAAGCTAGCAAAGATTTCAGTATAACGTTCTACGATTGCCTTTTTATTAGCACTTACATATTCTTGATCTTCAACGATTACATAGATATCTGACATTGGAGTCATATAATCAGCTGTAGCAGCACCTTCTCTAACTGGACGATTCGTTAATGTACTACCAAAAATATTTTGAACTTCTTCCGAAAGAACGAAATCGATAAATAATTTAGCATTTACGATATTTGTAGCACCCTTAACAATTGCCATTGTAGCAGGTAGGAATACAGTTCCTTCTTCAGGGTAAACAATCTTAACATTCGCACCATCTCTAACAAGCGTTGCACATGGATCTTCATAGGATAAACCAACAACCATTTCACCAGCAGCTACACTCTTATAAACTGCAGATGAACCAGAAGCAATCTTACCATCCCATTGATCAACTAATGCTTCAACGTATGCCCAAGCTTCTTCACTTTCATATCCACCCATCGCAAGTAATGCATTGGTTAATTGTGCAAAAGCAGAAGATGAAGCTGAAGGATCAGCTGTCGCAATTTTACCTTTTAAAGCAGGATTCAATAAATCAGCATATCCATTAATTTCGATATCACCGATTAAATCAGTGTTAACAACTAGTACACTGCCATCTAATACATAAGAAGACATATAACCTGATGTATTACGGTAAGCTTCAATAACATATTGATCATTCTCAGAAACATAATCTTGGAAAATATCTGGATTAGCCGCAAATTGTGATTTCGAACCACCAAACATAACATCTGCATAAGGTGCACTCGCTTCTGATTGTAAACGAGTCATTAATTCACCTGTTCCAGCTTGAATTAACTCAACTTCAACACCATACGTTTGTTCAAATAGTGGAATTACTGCATTAATAATCCCTTCACTATTTGGTGTGTAAACAACTAATTTGTCTGTCGCTTCTTCAACTGGTTCAGCAGGCGTTGATGTACAAGCAACTAAACTCAATACGATTCCTAAAACCGCAATTATACTTAAGAATTTTTTCATAATGTTCCTCCATAAATTCTTAATTCTATCGTAATATTTATGCAAACGCTTTCAAATCCTACAAAATTACAAATTATAGGAAAAATCTAAAGTAATTTAATAATTTGAAACTATTTTTTAAGATTCATACTCTTAAGTTGTATAAAACAAAGGAGTATTTTATGTTCAAAACAATTATTCAATTTCTTAAAGCAAATACCTTATTAGCCAGTATCAGTAAAGTTGTACTAGTCACAACCGTAAGTATAAGCTCAGTCTCTGCATCAGCTTATATTATAGATTCTATTTCAGCTCCTGAGGAAAATGATGAAACAGAAACATTTATTAGTACAAATGTAGAATCAGACGAATCAATTGAAGTAGAAACAAATCAAGTGGAAGAAGAAGTTCAAACAAGCGCATCAAAATCGACTGAAAATGACTCTGGATTAAAAACATTTATCGCGGATATCGTGACTGGCGCTTCTAAATTAGTTGAAAGCACCATAGGATTTATAAGTGGTAACGGTGTATCAGATGTAACAACAGGTTCATCAAGACAAAGCTCAACAACTGTCTCCACAAATCCAATCACAAATGAAGATACAAGTACTGGATCAAGTCGCAACAATGGAACTACTCCTGGATTAGTCTACAATGATGACGATTATGATGATGACGAGTTTGAAGATGAGGATAGATATGAAGATGATGAAGATGAACACGAAGATGAAGAAGATGAAGATGAACACGAAGATGAAGAAGAACATGAGGAAGATGAAGACAGAGAGGATGAATAGCTTATTTCT
>JAJZTY010000129.1 GCA_021847325.1 Bacillota bacterium | reverse complement strand
GGATTTTGTGTACGATAAAGTGTTTAAAGACTATACGATGAAACAATGGGGTTTAACGGTAGATGAACTTGATCCAATGGTCACGAATCGTGTTCCTGTTCATATCTCATACGATGATCGTTATTTCCAAGATAAATACCAACAAATGCCTAAAAACGGTTATACAAAGATATTCGAAAAGATGTTAAATCATCCTAATATCGAAGTACGTTTAAATACAGAAGCCCATTCTTTACTAAAAATTGATGTGGATTTAAAGACCATCCATTTTAATGGAGAACCGTTTGAAGGTAAGTTAATCTATACCGGTGCGATTGATGAGCTCTTAGATTATCGTTTTGGCGCTTTACCTTACCGTTCATTGGATTTTGATCTACAATCGCATAAAGGTGTTTATCAAGCCGTAGGAACAGTCAACTATCCAACTCCAAAAGACCAACATGGTTTCACTCGTATCACTGAGTATAAACACATGATGGAAAAACTACCTGAAAATACAAGTATTGCGGTCGAATATTCATTACCATATGATCGTAGTGCTGAAAAGGGTAATATCCCGTATTATCCAATCTTTACTGAAGATAATCAAAAACAATACCAACTCTATGTGAAGGCATGTGAAGGTGTTCCTAACTTCTATCTTTTAGGTCGATTAGCGGAGTACCAATACTATAATATGGATGCGATTATTTATCGTAGTTTACAACTTTTCGATAAGATTAAGTAGTCATTTTATCGTTGTGTTATAATTCTAAGGACCTTATGAAACGAAATCTATTTAAAAACTACGTTTTTTATATACTCTATCAAGTATTTACCTTATTAATTCCAATTATTGTGGTTCCATATACCACACGTGTCATTGGGGCAGAAGGATTAGGGGTTAATGCCTTTTCCAGTTCGATCGTACAATGGTTCGTAATCTTTGGATACATGGGCATTTCCATGTATGGGAATAAGGAAATTGCGCGTGTAAGAGACAATAAGGAACAATTATCCAAAACCTTTATGGGTATTTTAAACATGCAAGTAGGGAATATGTTACTTGTGATTGTTTTATATTTCTTGATTATTACATTTGCACCTCTCAAAGATAAGAATATCTTCTTGATTCAAGGGGTATCTTTGTTTGCGACAGTGTTTGATATTACATGGTTCTTCTTAGGTGTTGAAGACTTTAAGAAATCATCTTTAAGAAGTATCATCTTTAGATTAATCAATGTAGTATTAATTTTTACACTTGTTAAGTCAGTTGATGATTTACATATCTTCGTTTGGATCAATGTGGTGACAGCGGTATTTGCACAACTCGTATTATTCTTCCAACTCAAAGAGTATGTGACCTTTAAGCGAGTCAGTTTAGTTGAATCCTATAAACAACACATGCGTCCAAACTTTGTGTTATTTATCCCTCAAATCGCAATTAGTATTTACAGTGTTCTTGATCAAACCATGACGGGGTTATTGGCTGATAAAACACAATTAGCCTTCTACCAACAAGCCATTCGTTTTGATAAGATGTTCCTATATTTTATTACATCGATTGGGATGGTTATGTTGCCAAGAATTGCGAATGAACACGCAAAGGGTGATGAGTCTAAGATTAATGAGTATTTAAATATTACTTTGAAATTAGCGGTTTATTTATCGATTCCGATGATGTTTGGGATGATTGGAGTTGGACCCTTCTTTATTGATTGGTTTATGGCACCTGAGTTTAAGATAGTCGGATTCTTAATTGCGATGATTAGTCCAATTATCTTGTTTATTGCCTTATCCAATGTGTTTGGGACTCAATATCTTCTCCCAACGAATCGATTAAAAGAATATAGTCGAAGTGTTATCGTTGGGGCTGTCATGAATTTCATCTTTAATCTAATCTTGATTCCTCCATTTGGGGCTATTGGAACAGGTTTAAGTGTTATGATTGCGGAATTCAGTGTAACACTGGTTCAATATCTTTATATTCGTAAATCCATTCAATTTGGAGTTGAGTTTAAGAGTATTATTATCTACTTCATATCTGCAGTTATTATGTGTGCCGTGGTCTATGGCATTGGGCTAACTATGGGACCTAGAATATTAACCAATTTATTACAAGTCCTAGCTGGATTTAGTATATATATGATTCTTTTAACTTTATTAAAAGAACCATTTCATATTCGTTTGTTAGATCAAGTCTTAAGACTATTAAAAATAAAAAAAGCGTGAGGTAATTATGGCTAAAGTAAGTATTATTGTCCCGACGTATAATGTCGAACAATACATTCGTAAGTGTCTAGATAGTTTGGTCAATCAAACAAGTAAGGATTTTGTGGCATATATCATTAATGATGGATCTCCAGCGAATGAATATGCGATTGCGAATGAATATGCAGAAAAATATGATTTCATAAAATCCATTAAGAAAGAAAATGGGGGATATGGATCTGTTTTAAACTATGCGTTTGAAATGATTGATACACCCTATGCCTTAATCTGTGATCCAGATGATTATTTGGTTGAAGATGCGATTGAACACCTATTAGGTTTGATGGAAAAGAATCAAGCGGATATGGTTGTGGCATCTAAGAACTTAATCTATTCTGATAACAGTGAAGTCGTCTATGATTGTTCATACAATTCGAAGATGGTTACACTGGTTGATCAAAACTTGTATACTCGAGAATCAGAGAGTTTCAAGGATTTATATTTCTTGGATCCATCACCGCATTCAAAACTGTATAAAACTGAACTAGCGAAGAAGGTTAAGTTTCCACTTAAAGTTAGTTTTACTGATAATCTTTTATTCTTTGTCTGTTTAAATCAAGCTCAATCAGTTGTTTATTCCAATAAGGCAATCGCATATTATTTGATTAATCGTGAAGGAAATACATCAACCGATGTCAAACCTCAAGTCATTGATTACTGGTTGAAAGTTCAAACCGAGATTTTAAATCAATCGAAAGAGGTAAAACATATTCCTGATATTTTCTATTACCGTATGTTTGAGACTTTTAAGTTTGTGTTTAATATGATTGATCGTGTTCATGCGGATAAATCAGTATTAAAAGAAAAACTATTATCAACCTATGCGATTTTTGAACCACTTCAAACTCATAAATCTGTGATAGAATCCTATTACACCAAAATGGCCACAACTTCCGGTCGTGAACGTTCGAACGATCTAAAATTGATTCAATCGAATGATCAATCTTTCTTTAATGTATTAGTTTCTCGTAAATTAAATCGCTTAATCTATGGAAATGGTTTAAAAGCTAAACTCATGAATTTAATAGGTGGAAATTAAAATGTCTGTATCTGTTAGTGTTATCGTACCTGTGTATAATGTTGAAAAGTACTTAGATGAATGTCTAAGTTCTTTAGTCAATCAAACATTATCTGAACTTGAGATTATCGTGGTAAATGATGGCACAAAAGATAATAGTCAAAGTATTATTGATCACTATGTTAAACAGTACCCTAATAAAGTGGTTAGTTTAATTAAAGAGAATGGTGGTTTGGGAGATGCACGTAACTATGGAATTCCATATGCCAAAGGGGAATACATTGGGTTTGTAGATAGTGATGATATTGTGCATCTTGAAATGTATGAAAAGATGTTTAATAAGGCAAAGTTAGAAGATTCTGATTTAGTCTTATGTGATTTAGAATACTTCTATGAAACATCAAGTGAAAAGATGGTTAAAGAAGGTTTAGTTCAAATCGAAAATATCGATGTTAATAAAACAGTCTTTCTTTCTCCGTTATTTGCCTGGAATAAACTTTATCGTAAATCACTCTTTATTGAATCTGGTTTAAAATATCCAATTGGATTATGGTATGAAGATATTCCAGTGACAGTCCCATTCTTTACATTAGCTAAGAAGATTAGTTATGTTCATGAAACACTGATTTATTATCGTCAAAGATCGACTTCAATCATGGGATCTGTGGATAATCCTAAAGTAAAAGATATCTTTGACATTATGCATCTTTGTTTAAACTATTTCAAAGATCATAATCTTCTTGAGACCTATCATGATGAATTAGAATTCTTATTCCTAGAACATCTTATGTTAAATGGTGGATTTAGATTCTTATTGAGTCATAAGTATAAAGATTATCTTGCGTTTTCCATTGATACACTTGATTCGAATTTCCCACATTGGAGAAATAATAAATACTTATTTACTTTACCAAGACGTTATCAAATCTATATTAAGTATATGCATTCGTTTATGATTTATCCTTTTTCGATTTACCTTAAACTCAAAGAGAAACGCAAACCTCATTGAGTTTTTTATTTCTTAATTTTGACTTAATTGAAAGATAATAGGGTGTTTGATATACTATAAACGTAAACATCATAAGAAGGGTTGATTCAATCATATGAAAGAATTATTTCGCAAAAGAACAAG
>JAJZTY010000015.1 GCA_021847325.1 Bacillota bacterium | reverse complement strand
ATTTCAACTCCATCAATAAGTTCTTCATGTTTAATACCCATTAAATCCATACTCATTTGACATGCGATGAATTTAATACCTAGGTCTTGCGCATTCTTAATCATGATCGGTAATTGATCCACATTCTTATGTTTCATAAGTCCTTTAATCATCTTAGGTCCAATTCCCATCATATTCATACTGGATAGCGGAAGTTTGTTTGCGCCTCTAGGCATCATAAATCCAAACATACGTTCAATCAAATTCTTCTTAGTTGGTACATTCATATCTTTACGTAATGCGTTTAATCCCCAGAAGGTAAAGAAGATTGATACTTTCTTACCCTGTGCAGCAGCACCTTGCGCAATGATCATAGAAGCTAATGCTTTGTCTAGTTCACCAGAGAACAATACAATTGTCGCATTTTCTTGACTCATGGTGCTGTGTTCTTGAGTTGTTTTCTTACCCTTAACGATTTCAGCAACATACTTATTGCCTTCTAAATTTAGACTTAATAACTCATGTCCATTTGTCTTAGTCCAAGCTTGTACATCAGCCGCAAATCCAGGATCCGTCGCAATCACTTTTACGCCTTCTCCTTCGTAAAGATCTTGTACAGCTTTATATGTTTCCATTAGAGGTCCTGGACATTGTAGACCAGACACATCCACAATTTTACTCTTATCACTTAAGATTCCTTTAGTCATACCTGTCGTTTCATCGACTTTATTGGATTTAGTTAATCCAATTGAAGATGAATTTAGTTCATATTTATACGCTTTATACGTAGAATATCCACCAGACAAGTTATAAAGATTGGTATAACCTAAGTTCTTTAACATCATTATTGCGACATACGCACGTAATCCAACTTGGCAGTTTACAACAATCGGAGTATCTTTTGATTCGCCTAATAGATGTAAGTTATTACGTAATTGATCAACTTCAAGATTGAAAGCACCTGGAATAGAACCTGTTTCAAATTCAATCGGAGTACGAACATCTAAGAATAATGCCCCTTGTTTACGTAAATCTTCAACCTGTTGAACATATGCCACTTTATAATGACCTGCCACCACATTCTCTGCAATATAACCCAGAATATTGACTGGATCTTTTGCGGATGAGAATGGAGGTGCATAGGCAAGTTCTAAATCACTTAATTGAGTTACTTTAGCTTTTAATTTGATTGCTGTCGCAATGACATCAATACGTTTCTCGGTACCAGATTGTCCAATTGCTTGAGCTCCTAAAATCTCTAATGTCTCAGGATTATAGACTAATTTAAAATCAATATTGGTTGCGCCAGGATAATAAGACGCATGGTTATTACGATGTGCATGAATTGCTTGAACAGGTATCTTCTTCATTTCCGCAACACGTTGGTTATTTCCTGTTGTCGCTACAGTTAAATTAAATACCTTTAAAACTGAAGTTCCCATAGAACCATTGTATTGTAAATCAGCCCCATGAATAATATCTGCCACAATGCGTCCTTGACGATTAGCTGGCCATGCGAGTGCGATTGCAGTATCTGTATTCGTTACGAAATCTTTAACTTGAATCGCATCCCCAATCGCATAAATACCATCAACCACTTGGTTTGTGTTTAAATCCAACGCTTCTAATTTTGACGTTACCGCAATATGTCCACGAGGTCCAACTAATAAGTCAGCTTTTTTAGCAAGTGTATTTTCAGGTACTACTCCAATTGACAGAATTATTAACTCAGTCTCTACTGACTTACCACTTTCAAGATTAATCGTTCTACCATTATTCGCAAAACTTAATAAACCATCCCCTAAGACCAAATCAATTCCATGTGAATTTAACTCACGATGAACAATTTGTGCCATTTCAAAATCCAGTGGTGCTAGAACTTGCGGTAATTTTTCAACAAGTGTAACTTTAATGCCACGCTCTGTTAAGTTTTCAGCCATTTCAACGCCAATAAATCCACCTCCAACAACAACCGCTGTCTTTGGTTTCTTTGTTTCAATGAAACGATAAATCGCATCTGTATCAGGAATATTTCTTAATACAAATAAATTACTTGCTTCTTTAATTCCATCAATCGGTGGGAATATTGGTTTAGCCCCTGGAGATAAAATTAAAACGTCATAGGATTCTTGATACGTATCTCCTGTTTTAACCTTCTTAACTGTTACTGTTTTCTCAGCACGATTAATATCCACAACCTCTGAGAAATTACGAATGTCTAGATTAAATCGCTCTGACATTCCTTCTACTGTTTGTACGAGTAAATCATCTCGATCTTTAATCACATTACCAATGTAGTAAGGTAATCCACAGTTCGCAAAACTGATATACTCATCTCTTTCAAACATTATTATTTGATCATCTTCACTCAATCTTCTAAGTCTTGCGGCTGCAGTTGCACCACCTGCAACACCACCAACAATTAATATTTTCTTCATGACAGTTTCCTTTTTGCCTAAAGCACAAAAAAAGTATAAATCTCTATAATTTGTAATACAATGTGAGTCTTACAAATTTTTGAAATTTATAACATTTTTAAGCATATTTCACAACTTTTTGAGTTTTAGAGCTCGAAAACTCGTTAAGAAATTAAATTATTTAATAAAGGGATAAATTCATCCGGATTTTCTAAGGTGAAAACTCGATCAAAAGATAGGGTCTCATCCTTCTTGAGTAAAGGCAATACCGATGGTTTATGCCAACTATAGTTATTTTGAATAGAGAAATGATGCACATCATTTGGATTATCCGTTAATAATACAGTAACTTTTCCCAAAGAATTCATAAGTTTTATTCGTTGGTATTCTTCCATTCCATTATCAGTCGGACCTACAAAACTTAGATGCCCAAATTTAGGATTATTGGATTTGCATATTTTAATCGCATCCTCATCTTTAAACAATGGCCCATTCACAAAATGCAAAATGGATACATCTTTTTCCTTTAAATTCTCATAGATTACATGATCCACTACACTTCGATTCTGAATTAATAAAGTAAAGGGTTGACCAATAAACTGATCACTTATATTTTTACATGATTCTATGAACTTATCTTCACGATTGATGGTAGTCACAAGCGATACACGTTTTACCTTTCGATCCAATAATGTATTGTCTCCACATAGATAAAGGAAGAGAGGTGCTTCATCTTTAAGATCTTGAAGAATAGCCTTTGGATATTCTTCATCGTATTTATGCACAATAAATACACGTTGTTTTAAACGCGCAAAAGCCGCTTCTGTTTCACGTTTTACCAATTGACAGACTTGTGGGAAATATTGGACAAATTTTGTGCTTTCAAAATAAGTACTATAAAATTTTTGAACATCGAGTAACTCATGAATATTCTCTTTTGTGATACGCGTATTTACAAGAGTATCATTCTGTACTAATTTTTTTAATACACTGTAATTAATCGCTAGTTTTTTGTTTTGGCTTGATTTATTCATAATTTTTTAGTGTTTTTTCTAGAGTTTTCTTCATCTCTTCTACAACTTCTTGTGGTTCTATAATCTTTGCCTTATCTTGAAATTGAATCATCCAAGATAGGAATGTTGGACTGACATAAACGGTTTCACTTATTTCAAACCATTGTTCATCGATTGGGTTAATCATCACATCCATACCGAATCGATCAATCACAACATTTAATAATTCTCGATCAAATCGCATTGTAATATTCTTCTCAACTCCACTAAACATATTAAACAGTTGATCACAATATTTCTCAATATCTTCAGGCTTTTTATCAATAGAATGTTTCTGGTAAACGACACTTACTTCGCGCATCTTATCTACACGATATACGACATAATCATCATGTTGTTCATGATAGGTAATACAATAATACTTCTCATCATCCCAGCATAAGAATACAGGAATTACCAAATAGAATTCCCCATTCCTGCGATATTTTACTTCTTTATGGATATCATAGTCAAAATACTTAAACTTAAGTTTATATTTCCCTAGAATCGCATCATGGATTGCGTCGACATTAAGATATATGGAATTATTTCGTGTCTTAAGACGACCTGTTACTAAATCATCACGTTGTAAGAGTTTAGCTTCATGTCTACTGGTTAAAGTCTTTATCTTTTCAATCAATTCAACACTCTTAGGTTGAGTGATAAATTTAGAGAATTTGATCGCATCCACCAAAAGTTTTAACTCAGCTAGTTGGAAGTCACGATTCGCCACATGATAATAATTTTGTTTATCTTTTTCAGTGATTATGTCTAATCCATAGTCTTCTAACAATTGAATATAGTGATAAATACTTTTACGTTCACTTGGCATATTTTTAGAAGCTAAAAAATCAATGATTTGTTGCGTTGAAATCGCATGACTATCATCTGTCTCACGTAACAGTAAATCTCGTATCTCTAATAACTTGAGTTTGTTTTTAGGACTTTCCATATTGTTTATTGTACAACGATTGTGAAATACACTCAATAAAAAACAAGTTTTTGACTTGTTAGTGTAATTTTAATATTTTTCTCCAGAATTTTGAGAAGTATGCGATTAAGCTACCCACCGTAAACGCAAAGATTACCGTACCTTCTCTTACTGGCATATAGGACAATGTAAATGCCCAAGCCATAAATAAAGAAGATAATACGAAAATAAAATCAGCTCCCGTTCTAACCTTCACAAACGGTAATTTGAAGTGATCTGAGAAAACGACGATAAACGCATCATATGGTAATACAACAAGCTTAACACTCATCATCAAACTTACGCCTAGTGACATTAATACAATCCCAATCAATAATCCAATGACTTGGGTTCCATATTGATCTAGATTTAAATTTGCCAAATAACTAAAATCATATAAGAAAAAATTCACAATATTCCCAAACACTAAACTTAATAGTGGTTGAAGAATTAAAATAGGTTTAGCTTTTTTACCCAATAAAATCAACTCAAACACAAAACACAATAAGTTAAAATAAATTAATACAGTTCCAGCTTTAATATTCAATACATGAGCTAAAGCATTTGTAAAACCTGATACTGTACTTTGACCTAAGTTTGCTTTAATAATTAATGACATTCCAAATCCAATCATACTTATCGCAAATAAGGTTAAACCTAAATCAACTAAAAATTTCTTTTTTTGCATATTTACCTCAAATCATATCTAGCACTATAACATAAAATGAAATATACAGTATAATAAATTTATTAGAAAGAAGAGAAATATGGAAACACTATTAGAGAGATTTATACGATATTGTAAGATGAATACTCGATCCAATGAATCGAGCACAACCGTTCCTTCAACTCAATCACAAGTAGAGTTTGCGGAAATGTTAGTGAAAGACTTAAAAGAATGTGGATTTAGTGAAGTTGAGCTTAATCGATCCAATGGATTCGTAACTGCGACAATCCCAAGTAATGTAGATTATCCTGTAGATACGATTGGATTTATCGCGCATTTTGATACAGCGGATTTCAACTCAGAGAATATTCAACCACAAATTGTGGAGAACTATGATGGAAGTGATTTAGTTTTAAATAAAGAATTAAATAAAGTTTTGGATAATAAAACATTCCCAAATCTTAAAAATTACGTAGGACATACGCTTATTACAACCGATGGTACAACTCTTTTAGGAGCAGATGATAAAGCTGGATTAGTTGAGATTGTGCACGCAATGATTTATTTATTAGCTCATCCAGAAGTTAAACATGGTGAGATTCGCGTTGCGTTTGGACCAGATGAAGAGATTGGACGTGGAGCTAATTTATTTGATGCGCCAAATTTCAGAGCAAAATTTGCCTATACTTTAGATGGAAGTAAAATTGGTGAATTAGAATACGAAAGTTTCAATGCGGCTAAAGCAGTCGTTGAATTGAGTGGTGTTTCTGTACATCCTGGGACAGCGAAGAACCAAATGATTAACTGTGCTAAATTAGCTTTTGAATTTGATTCACTCTTACCACAAAATGAAGTCCCTGAACATACTGAGAAGTATGAAGGCTTCTACTTATTACATGATTTGAAAACAGAAATTGATCATGGAACTATGACCTATATTATTCGCGATCATGATAAAGAAAACTTCTTAGCACGTAAACAAACGTTTGTGGATAATGTGGATTATTTAAACAATAAATACAAAGCAGAACGTTTCAAACTTACATTAAGTGATTCTTACTACAATATGAAAGAAGTGATTGAGAAGGATATGAAATGTGTTGACCTTGCGAAAAAGGCAATGGAAAACTTAGGTATTACACCGATTATTAAGCCTATTCGTGGTGGTACCGATGGATCAAAGATTTCATTCATGGGTATCCCTACACCAAATATTTTTACAGGTGCTGAGAATTATCATGGTCCATTTGAATTCGCTTCTCTTAATGATATGAATAAGGCTGTAGAAACTATTGTGGAAATCATAAGACTTAATACGGAGGTGTAAAGAATGAATGATCGACTCAGTCGTTTGTTGGAGTATATAAAAGCGATTGAAAATAATCAATCCAACTTAGAGACCTATAAACGTTATGAATCAGACATACTGAGTGTTAATCATGAAGAATTATTTATCCTTTTTGATGCATACCTCAAAGAAGGACATAAACCAAAAGAAATACTAGTGTACCTCGACAAATTAGTTCATGTATTTTCTCAAGCCCTTGATCAAAAGAGAACCAACCTCTTAGAAGATTCATTCTTAGATCATTTAACTCAAGAAAATCGTGAATTAGAGCTACGATTAAATAATATTAAACAAATACTCATAGAGAATAAAGGGTTATTTCCTATAGATCAAGTTCAATTATTTGAAGAATTAGATGCATTTACAATCCATTACACGAAGATTCAAAACATTCTATTCCCATACTTAGAAAAGAAAGCAGATCATTTTTCTGGTGTAAGTATCATGTGGTCTTTGCATGATTTAACTCGATCTCGTTTAAAAGAAACGATTGAATCGATAAAAGAAAATAGACCGATCAGTGAAACATCAAAAGTATTAGGAGATTATTTCTTTAAAGCATTTGGATTAATCCAAAAAGAAGAAATGATTCTATTTCAAGTATGTAGTTCAATCTGTAGTGTAGAAGAACTTGAGGAAATGAGACACCAAAGTTTTGAATATGGATTCGCATGGATTAAGACACCGATTCAGAAAGAACATCAATCTAAAACATTAGGTTCTGCATTCTTCTCAACAGATACAGGCGAATTAAGCTTTGAACAACTTTCTCTTTTCTTAGATGCTTTACCAATTGATTGTACCTACGTCGATGAACACAATAAAGTAAGATACTTTAATCGACCAAAGGATCGTATCTTTCCACGTTCAGCTTCTGTCATTGGTCGAGATGTACGTAATTGTCATCCTGCAGAAAGTGTAGATGTCGTTAATCAAATCATTGAAGCCTTCCGTAAGAATGAACAATCTGAAGCTAATTTCTGGATTGAAATGAAGGGCAAATTCTTATATATTCGTTATTTTGCCTTAAGAAACAAAGATGGTGTTTATAAAGGTGTATTAGAATTATCACAAGAAGTCAGTGAGATCCGTAATTTACAGGGTCAAAGAAGACTCTTACAATGGGATAAAAAAGTCAGCGATTAAGCTGACTTTCCTATTATATTAACAAATTGTATAACTAATTCAGGATTAAATTGTTTACCTGATTGATTGAGTAATTCATTAAATGCATCACTACGACTCATCGTTTCTTTATATGAATCTTTAGAGATTAATATATCATAAGTTTCAGCTAAGGCAATAATCTGCGCAAACTCAGGAATTTCATATCGCTTTAATCCTTTAGGATAACCTGTCCCATCCCACTTTTCATGATGGGCTAATACAATCATCGAGATATCTGAGAAATGATTAGAAGAATTTAGGATACGATAACCAATTTCAGAATGGCGATGCATTTCCTTAGTTTCAAATTCATTTAACTTATCCTTCTTTTCGAGTATTTTTGGATCAATACCAATTTTACCAATATCATGAATATACGCTGCCTTAAGCAATAATTCTTTATCTGTAAGTGAGTAGTTCAATCCATCTGCCATCAAATTACAATAATGTACAACATGACTTGCATGTGAACGTTCAAACTTACTTCTACTAAATAGAGTATTGATAACATGATCTAATGTTTTTTGAATGGTATTTTGACTATTGAGTAATTTCTCTCGATACATCGAATCTTCTGCCTCAGAGAATACATCTAAAATGAATTGAGTTGAACTTGTTTTAGTTGCACATCCACAGGATACGGATATATTAAAATCTCCTACAGATAGATTTTTAAGATTGTGGTGAATACTATCAATTATTTTATATGCCTCTTCATTTGAAGTATTTGGAAGAGCAAGTACAAATTCATCTCCTCCAATTCGATAGATATCCCCTTTATTGGATACGGTATCTTTTAAGCAATTAGCAATTAATATAAGTAATTGATCCCCATATAAATGCCCTAATGCATCATTTACAAGCTTTAATCCATCCGCATCTACCATGACTAAACTTAATGGATAAAATGATGGTTTATCTAGTTTTGGCGTAGATTCTTCATAATATCGTCTATTATAACAACCTGTTAATTGGTCATGATAATTGAGATAATTCATTTTAATCTCCGCATTCTTACGCTCATTAATATCTTCTATAACAGCTAAAACATATATCTCACCATGAGCCTGTGGCACAATCGAAACTGTAAGATTAACCCAAATAATTTCTTTATTCTTTCGAATAAGTCTTTTCTCGATCGTGTAAGTACTTATTTCTCCACTAAGTAATTGAGTAAAATAATTTACATCCTTTTGTACATCCTCAGGATGAGTAATATCAATATATGTCATGTTCTTCAATTCATCTTTAGTATAACCAACGATATCACAATACTTCTGGTTCACATTCGTTAACAATGTATGTGGTCCATAACTCATCCCAACTGCGGCTTGTTCAAACATAGCCATAAGACTTGCCTCACGTCGTTTGAACTCCTCTTCCATTTTGATTCTTTCTGTTATGTCTTGTTGAGATCCAAAATATCCAAGGACTCTTCCATAATCATCATAAAAAATATGGTACTCCGATTTTACCCAGAATTCTTCACCATTTCTTCTTAATTGTTTTACTTCTCGAATAATTTGTTTATCTTCTAAAATTTTTAACCAAAATTGTTTGATTTCATCGATTCTTTCACGGAATATTTCACGAGCCGTACGATTTAGGATCTGATCACTATGATATCCATATTGATTGAGATAGGCTTGATTAACTCGAATCACTTTATGTCGATCTAATATTTCTTCTATCACTTCTTGTTTATTGATTTGATTATTCCAAACAATTGGCTTATCTAACAACACAATTAATGACCCATCTAAATTTTGATTAAAGAAGGATTCAAAGATTGTTTTATGTTGTAAAAGATTATTCTTAACGGTAACACTTTCTGTTAAATCTTCTGCGATACAAACAATTCCAACCACAGTATCATTTTCAATCATAGGAGACCATGTGGTTTCAATGAATACTATTTTATCAATTCCACTCACTCTTCGAGCATCAATTTGTGTTATAACTTCTTTTTCATTTAATACACGATTTAGTTTATTCTTTAAGTCTACAACCCCTTTGTATTCTTTGAACACTTCTAACATTGATTGATTTAACTTAGGCTCTATTCCCCAAATTAAACGAACTCTTTTACGATGGCTCTCACTCATCTCCACATAAAAAAAATTACGATCTAATATAAAATAACTTAATTCTTGATCATTTTTTAGTATCGCATTTAAGATAATTTCAGAATGTTTCATTGAACCCCACCGTTAAAATATTATTTTCTACGTTTTGGTTTCGGATACTCTAACAATGGTTCAATACGACGAATCACATCCTCACTGAAATCCCGATTATCGATATCAAGAATATAGTGTAATTTCGCTCCATTGTATGGATATCCTTTTGCGGTATCATCCATCAATTCTTTTATTTCATCATACATCTTTACATAAACTGTATTATCGCAGACCAAAAACAGAGGTTTGTCATTTAGATAAACCATATACTCACCAAACATTTTACGATAACGAATATTCCCCGTATTTCGTATTTGTTCACATACATATTCTATGTAATCGACTTGAGTTGACATAACTTTAACTTTACCCGTTTATTATAGACAAAAAAAGGTTCCTTGTATAGGATACCTTTAAATAATTAGCCTTTTAATCCTTTTTCTTGTCGATCCATATTTTCAATGACGACATCAAATACATCACCTAATGTAGCGGCATACTCGATTACTTTCCAAGGAGTATTGGTATGAAAATGAATCTTCATGAGTTCATCATCCCCCACAACAAGTAAGCAATCTCCTTCAATATTCTGTGTAATTGATTCAATAATTTTATCTTCTGATAAATCTTTTCCTTCAATTAACAGTTGTGTATCATATTTAAATTCATTCATGTTCATTTTCCTTCTTTAAATAGGATGCTTTTTGCAAGTTTATCCGAATCCAATCCTAAGACTTCCACAAGTTTAATACCTAAATGTAACGCTGTTCCCATAGACCGTGATGTGACAAGTTTTCCATCTACCACAACCAAATCTTCATGATAGATTGCCTCATCAAATACTCCATTCACATTTGATGTTGGGTATGATGTTAGATGTTTCCCTTTTATGACACCCGCTTTGGATAATACGGTAGGAGCTGCACAAATGGCACTAATCCATTTATCCTGATTAACATAATTTCGTACTAATTCTAATACTCTTTCATCATTTCCTAGATGTGTAGAACCTGGTTGACCACCTGGTAAGAATAAACCATCGTAATTACCCATATCTACAAATAATTTATCTGCTACCACAGTAATATTATGACTACCAGTCACACTTTTTTCATGGATTGAAACTAAATCTACACTTACTCCAGCTCTTCTCAAACAATCGATCACCGTAATTGCCTCTGTTTCTTCAAATCCATTGGCTAATAGACATGCGAATTTCATAGTTTCCTCCTTATTGATTCATTGCGTTTTTTAATTGATCTAATGCTTGTTTAATTATCTCTCTTTGTGTTGCGCAATTCATTCTCACAAAACCTTTACCCGATTCTCCAAATATCGACCCATCATTAAACCATAAATGTGCTTTTTGGTTTAAGAATTCCATTAACGATTTCTGATCTAGATTTAATGCGCTCATATCCAACCACAATAAATAAGTCCCTTCTATATCCATAACTTTTATTTGATTGAGATTCTCTTCGACATATTTCTTAATAAACACAATATTCTGATAAATATACTCTACCACATCATCCATGAATTGATCACCAGAACGATACGCGACTTCACACGCTAAGAGTCCAAACGTATTATGTCCATGAAACCCTAAACGTTCATATTCGTGTTCAATCCGTTTCTTGAAATCTATATTAGATGTGATTAACTGTGACACCTTAAATGCGGCAAGATTAAAACTCTTACTTGGTGCCACAAGAGTAATAACAAAGTCTTGGTATTCTGGTTTTAAGTTTACTAATACATGATGTTCATATCCCTTGAATATAAAGTCCATATGGATTTCATCTGATACAATCATAACGTGATGTTTATGACAGATATCTGCCATTTGGATGAGCTCTTCTTTTAACCATACTCTACCGACAGGATTATGAGGCGAACATAAGATAAATAGTTTTACATTATTCTCCACTATTTTATTTTCAAAGTCATTAAAATCAATCGAATAATGTGTATTATTTCGTACTAATTCATTAATGATTGGGATACGTTTGTTATATTTAATAGAATTCTTAAATGGGTGATAAACCGGTTCTTGGATTAGAATAGAATCCTTTTCTTGAGTAAAAGCTAGTATACATGCATTAACACCACTCACAACGCCTGGTGTTGTAAGAATCCATTCCTTTTGAATATTCCATTGATGTCTTCTTTTCATCCAACCTATTACAGAGTCAAAATAACTTTCGGGTTCAAACGCATATCCATAAACGCCAAACTCGACTTGTTTATTGAGTGCTTGAGTAATTTCTGGGAGTGTTCTAAAGTCCATATCTGCGACCCAAAGGGGGATTGCGTCTGGATGTATATTGAATTTTTCATGCCCATCCCATTTAATAGAATTTGTATTCTTACGATTAATTTTATCCTCAAAGTTCATATTTTACCTCAACTATTGTATCTTATCATACGCTTATTTCTTTTTAGATTAAACCATTATTTTAAAAAAACTCTATCGAGTTTCTTTAATCAATCGGTAAATTATGCATTCTTAAGAAAGATAGTTTATCCCAATATCCTCTTTGAAAAATAATCTTATCATTCACAATATGAAAGAATCCACAACCTCTTAATCCAAGTGGATCTTTCCACTCTAAGATTGCCCATTCTCCATCTTCAAAGATATTTTCAGGAATACAAACCATCTCAGCTTCACTAAACTCTCGATCAAACATCTGCTTAATCGCATTCAAGTCATAGAGTTGAATAAGTTTTTCACTATCTGCTTTATTAAAAGCGTCAATCCATTGTATGAGTATTTCTTTTGGTTTCATACAGATATTATAAAGAATAAACATTAAAAAAAACATCTTTCGATGTTCAATGTTTATATTAATCAGGAATGATTTTTTTCTTAAAAACTATACCATTATCATTCTTCATCAGCATAAGTGTACGTATATTTAACTAAGCCCAGACAATAATCTCATTACTTGATCTATATCTTTATTTTCTAATTCATTTATTATATGCAAGTAAGTTCTTTGTGTTGTGGTTATACTGGCGTGACCAAGCCTTCTTGCGACACTTGCAATTGATACACCAGAAAATAACAATAATGATGCATGCGTATGCCTTAATCCATGAACTGATATAAAAGGTAAATTTGATTTCATACATAGTCTTTTTAAGAATTCATTTATTGTGGAATTATAAGTTTTACCATTTATAAAAATTGGTTTATTGATTTCAGTATTCTTTATCAATCCAGAAAACTGTGTAACTGTTTTCCAGTCTAATTGAACTTTACGGTTAGATGATTTATTTTTAGTTTCTTGAAATCCACCATTACTTTTATAATCCCATGTTTTGTTTATTGAGATTGTTTGATTAACATAGTCAAAATCTTGTGGTGTTAATCCTAAAGCTTCTGAATATCTTATTCCTGTTTTTGCAATAATTAATATTACCCAATCTAAACTCATTTCATTTCCTAATTCCAAGTTGGAAAGAAGTGTTTGAAGTTGAAATTGATTTAAATACTTAATTTTCTTTTCTTTTGGTTTTCTACCTTTTATTATTGCTTTTCGAGTTGGATCGTTAGTAATTATGCCTTCGTCAACTGCATCTAAAATCGCCCCTTTCAATTGATGATGAAAGTCCATTGTAGTTTGTCTTTCATGATATTCAGCATACTCATTTAAAAGTAGTTGATATGTAAAACGGGTAATCTCACAAGTTTTTAAATTCGGTGCAATTCTTCCAACCCAGTTTAAAGTCAAATAATATTTATTTAGTGTGACTTTTCTAACTGCACCTTCCTTATACATTTGAATCCATTGACTAAAATAATCTTTAAATAGTATTTCATTTTTCATTTTTGTACCTATTTCACACTTACGCTGATGAAGGGTGATAAGGTTGTCAAGATTCCGGAAAAAAGCACCAATCTGTACTTGTTCTTTTGAATTTGGAACATCTATCAAATTTTCTCCGTAGTCACTAAAGTATATATGTGGAATAGTTGCACCTGAAATATGTTTGCTAAAATCCGTATTTAAGAGAACATAAAACAGATAATCTAAATCGACAGTTGTATTTCTTATTGCTCCCATTGTACCAATAAAACTTGTCCCCTTTGGCAATAGTCGAACTCTTCCAACTCCAGATCCATCTTTAATTATTGTTATATAATCTTCAGTCTGAATATTCATGTTAGTAAACCCAATAACACCATTAGCGTCATAAAGTTCATTAGTCCCATTCATACTGACATTGTTTAACGAAAGTGTGGAACTAATGTAAATGCAAACTTGAGAAAGCTTACGCTGTTCCCAAGCTTAAGTAAAAGAACCACTGATGGCTCTTTACTAATTCTTCTTATTATTACTAATCAATTTCAATGACTTCAATACCACCTTTGATGATGAATTCTCTTAAATATACATCTAATTTCATATGTATCAAAGCTGTTGATAACTGAGCTTTCTCTATCGTTTCAAAATATTTTCTTGATTTAACTAAATCAGCCGTATTCTTAAGTTCATCGAACTTTCCATACTCATTAATAGCATCAGGAGTTACATTTATTGTCATAAAGTAACGTAACTTCACTTCATCTAACCCGAAAATTCTTGCACATTTTGAAATTTGGTCATTCTTTGCTCTCACTTGATATTCTGTTATGTATTCTCTAAGTGTTTTACCTTCACTAATAACAGCATCACCTCTTTCAATATCCCTTAAGAATAATGATGCATATTTTTGTTCATCCTGTGATAAAGTCGCAAATGAGCGGTGAAGTTCATTTAGAGTTTTTTGCTTTTCTTCTTCACTCCCACTGTCTAGTGCTTTTAGATACTTTACGAAATTTGAATTCATGTAATTTGCATCAATCAAGCCTGTATTTATTTCGGTTAAATAGCCATCAATTTCATAAGGTGTTTCCTCTGAATGTGTTGATCTCAAATTCGAAAGTTCTTTATATCTCAATGCTAATGTTAAGTAATCTGTTTCATTAAATTCAATAAATGAATCTTCATTTACTTCCAGATCTTCTGCTATTATGTTCTCCCACTTAAATCCTTGGATTTTAGCTGATTCTAGAGATTCATTTAACTTTCTAAATAGTTTTGAAAACTCAGCTTTTACTTCAGGTTCTTCAGGTAGTTTAGTAAAATCGTCTAATCCATTATTAAAAAAGAGAGCTTCAATTTGATTGTAAACTGAATTTAAATTTTTAAGATTTTCTTTTATTTTTGGTACAAATAATCCGAGTGGCCGTTCTCCTGAGTATAGTTTTATTGCTGATTCAATATTCTTTTCCATTGTATGTGGTTTTCTATAATATTTGATTGTGCCGAATGGTTTATCAGGTCCGAAAAGTCTATTTGTTCGTGAGAATGCTTGGATTATATTCTGATATTCTAGAATTTTATCTACGTACAGAGTATTAATCCATTTTGAATCAAATCCTGTTAACATCTGATTTACAACTATCAACAAATCTATTTGCTTTTCTGGATTCCTTTCAATCGAAAGATATGGTTCTTTATGCGCAAGCCTCGAAGCGACATCTTTTTTATATCTATCCCAACTTCCTAAATTAAAACTCATATTATATCTTAGGTTATAGTCTGTTATAAGTTCTATTAATCCTTCTTCTTTAAAATCTTCGTTATCTTCATTTTCAATATTTGAATCAAATAACCCAGCAATCTTTAAGCTTGGATTTCTTTCTTTGAAGTTTCGATAATACTTGATAGCTTCACTTATACTACTTGTGGCTAAAATTGCATGAAATCTATTGTTTCTGCTCAAAGTTATCCAATTATCAATAATATCTTGTACTACCATATTATGATGGATTTCATTATTGTATTGAGAATTTGGAAGATAATCCTCTATCCCTTTTTTATAGACGCCAGCATCAAAATAACCAGCCATTGGTACATCATTTATATACTCATAATATATTTTTCTTCTTCTATCATCTGATAATGCGTCGACAATATTTTGAACTTTTGCTTTCTCAAGTGCTACAACATTTCTTAAATCTATATCTTTAAAAGTTAATACTTTGTATGGGTCAAAACCTAATACATTTTTATCTCTTATTCCATCCGCAATACTATATCGATGGAGTTCATCTCCAAATACATCAGAAGTTGTACTATCTTTTTGTTCATTTTCTTTTTGTATAGGAGTACCTGTAAACCCAAAAAAGATTGCTTGTGGGAAAGTGTTTTTGATTGTATATAACATTTTACCGAAAGTAGATCTATGTGCTTCGTCCACTATAAATACTACTCTTTTTGATTTCATTAAATTTATGTCTTGAAGCTTTAAACCATCTTCATCTATACTAATGTTGCTCATCTTTTGAATTGATGTAACTATTAATGTATCTTTTGGATCAAAGCTTTTTAATTTACTTATAAGAACATAAGTATTCTCAGTTGCTTGAACATCTTCTGAATCATTCGCAAAATTTCTATATTCTAACAACGATTGTGTTCCTAATTCTATTCTATCGACTAAGAAAATAACTTTATCTGCATCTTTTGATGTTGCTATTAACTGTGCAGATTTAAAACTTGTCATTGTCTTTCCTGAACCAGTCGTATGCCAAATATAACCTCCTAAGTTATTTTTTGCAGACCAATCAGTTTTTGAGACTTTATCAGAAATTGCATAGGCTGCATAATATTGATAGCTTCTCATTACTTTAAGGAGGCCATCTGTATTATCTGCTACTGTATAAAATCCGATTAGTTGATGCGCCATAGGAATCGACAATAATTTAGATGTAAAATTCTTCCAGTCACTAATTGGTTCATTATTAAAATCAGCCCACTGAAAATAATAATTCGGATTAAACTTGTTATCTTCACCTGGATTAGCAAAGTACAAAGATTTTTCAGGATTCATAGCAACAAATATCTGCACTAATGAAAACAACCCTCTAAATGCTCCTTCTCTCGAATACTTTTCAATTTGGAAAGCAGCTTGACTAACAGGTATCCCAGTTTTTTTAAGTTCAATGTGAATAACTGGCATACCATTTATAAGTAAAAGCAAATCACCTCTTCTGTCATTCAATAAGCCTTGTGTTTTAAATTTAGGTTGACTTACTATTTGATACTTACTACTACCTGCAGCTATTTCCATTCTGTCATAGATTTTCAAACTTATCTCTTTACCAAAATGTAACTCGTCATTAGGATTATCTCTTTTTATCGATACTGTCTTTCCATTAATAAATCCATTTAATTTTAAAGGAGTTCTTAATTCTTTAATTTGATCAAGTACCTGATGCATTTCAGTTAAAGTTAATGGTTGATTATTTAGTCTATCTTTCTCGCGATTATTCGCAAATAATATATTTGACCAATTCAAAATTAAATCCTCTTCAGTTGGATTCCTAATAACTTCTTTCTCCCATCCGTATTGAGCCAATACAGACACTAATTCACTTTCAAAAATAAGTTCATTATCAAACGCCATACCCCCACCGCCTTTCTATATGTATAACTTCTGTAGTAATGATTTCTTAATATTTACAAGCATTTCACACTTACGCTGATGAAGGGTGATAAGGTTATCGAGTTTGCAATAGAAATCAGAGATTGTGTCTTGCTCTTTCTCTTGGCTAGGTATCTTTATTTCTATATCCGACATAACATTGTTCATCAATTTTGGGTTTCCAATATAAGAGACATACTTTTTTGCGACACTATTTAATACCTCTGCAACCATTTTATTTGCTTTAATTTCGTTTGACAATAAAACCCCACATACATTGGTACAATAGAATTTTCCTGCTCTGTAATTGACAGTCCCTGCATTTGCACCATCTGTGGTCCAAGTGATTGCATCTTCATAGAGAAACTCCTTGAAGTAACCCATTAAGCCATTCTGCATGGTCTGCGATGAATATACAGGATATGGTACATCATCTGTCTGCTTTTCGCTCGTTATTGTGGCAGCTAGTACATTACCTCGGGTAACTTTGAATAAGTCTTTTACCTTACGCTGTTCCCAAGCATCAGTAAATCCTTTGAATCTAACTTCTGGAAATAAGCTTTCATTTTTAGGGAACATTTTATCTAACATAGCTTTTTTATAATTCTTCAATTTCTCTAGTTTATTATCATTAAGTTTAATTAGATTATCAATATCAAACAGAATATTTCCAATTTTTGATTGCTCATTTTTATCGGGTAGTACAACAGGAAAATCAACAAGTATGTTTTGATTAAGATGTTTGATAGTACCACCGGTTGCTCTTTTAGATACATAATCCATTAAGAATGGCGCTTTCAAGTATTGAAAAAGATATTTACCGTCCACTAGCGATTTATCTTTAAGTTCTACATTAAATACACCTGCATTTAATGTAGCAGGAACTTCTAATCCATCTACATATGCTACTTTACCTAATGTTCCATCTTTTGTTATTAGAATATTCCCATTAGCTAGTTGAATATGTTTATCTTGGTCATATCTTTCTTTTTCAACAAAATGACAAGTTGAATAATTAATAGATCCATTCTCAAAATCTGTTCCAGTAATTAACATATAATCGCCAAAATCTAAGAATTCTGAGGTTCTTAGATTTTGCCAACCAATCCTAGCATGCATAGTTGTTATATCAGACAACTTGCAATATCTCCAACTATCCTTGAATTCCTTAAACCTTATTTTTGGTTTTAGTTCAAACATATCATTTAATACCTTTTAGTAATGATTTAAACTCATTAAGTCCTAGCATATTGTACTCATCACTTATAAGTTCATCCATAAGAACAACTAATCTTTCTTGAACTTCTTCAATTTCATTTGATATCTCAGAGAATGTCGTTTTATACTTGTTATCAAAGTAGTTAACTTTTGTGATTAGATTTCTTTCAAATTCATCAGGTAATTTCATTATTGATTCAATCAATGAATGAACCCATTTTTGATTCAAAATAAATATAGCTTGTTCATCAGTTAAGGCCTCAATTGTTGTTTTGGTCAAGTTGTGTAACTCGACTATACTTTTTTTAATATTAGACTTTAGTTCTTTTTCCTCTTCGATTAGATTTACATATTTAATTAATTTAGATGTAAATGACTCATTATCATTAATATCTTCATCTGATTCTTTAATAAATCCTTTAACTTTTTTTATATCAATCTGATCAATAGTTTCATCACTATTAATTAAAGTTCTCTCATCTTCTGATAACGACTCTGTAATTTCTAAGTATTCAGATTCTACTATTAAAAGTCTTTCTTCCTTATTTTGTAAATCCTCTAAGTTTGACTTTAAGAACTCTTCTTGAACGAGTTTAAATGGTAATACTCTACCTATCCATCCATCTTGAACTTCCTCGTCTTTATTATCTTTTTTTCTAATAATCAAGTTTGGATCAACAACCTTAACAGATTGGAAACCTTCTGATTGAATGATTTCTAAATCAATAGAAGTTCTACTCCATTCATCCTCCAAAATCTGATATGCCTCATATTTATCAAATAGTGAAAATGATTCTAATCTTCTAAAAATTTCTTCTCCAATAATCTCATGTGTTTTAGTAATATTAAGATCATTCATCTTCTCAATTAATTGTTCTTTTAAAAACAATTCGAAATTATTAAACTCACTTTTAAAGAGTCTAATATATTCTTTTAGTTCATAATTATTCTTTATAATTTCTTTAACATTCGAATTTCTTAATACAACATAGTCAGGATTTATATCTCTAAATAGATCATATTTTAAGCTTGGTAAAATTTGAAAATATTTATCTAGACTATTTAGTTCATTTTTCGGAATACCTCCATGCATAAGAGAGTAAATATCCCATGATTCTTTTGAATCTGAAGAGTCTACATATCTTGGAATATTTAAGTTATATCCGTTTTGTCTTATTTCTTCCAATTTTACTAACCTTGAGTATTTCTCTTCAGAACTTCTACTCTTAAGTGTGTCAGTTATTCTCTTAATATCTGATGCTCTAAGCTGATTTTTATTTCCTACTTTAATGAAACCTTTAGAAGCATCTATAAATAAGATGTCGTTTGTTAACTTGCTACTTTTCTTCAAAACCATAATTATTGTGGGAATTCCTGTTCCATAGAAAATATTTGAAGGCAATCCTATAATCGCATCAATATGATTCTTTTCTATAAGATTTTTTCTTATCTCACCTTCTTCACCAGATCTAAATAGAACTCCATGAGGTAAAACAATTGTCATTATTCCGTCAGGCTTAACATGAAATAAGTCGTGGAGTAAAAAAGCATAATCAGCTTTAGACTTTGGTGCAAGTCCAAATTCAGCATATCTAGCATCTGACTCTTTATGATCTCTATCCCATTTTTGTGAGTAAGGCGGATTTGATACAACAGCATCTACATACAATGGATCATAAGTACCAAGCGGATCTGCTTCATCAAAATATGGCCAATCGCTTTCTAATGTATCGGCATTCCTAACAACAATATTATCAGGAAGAATACCACGCATAACTAGATTCATTCTAGTTAAATTATATGTATTCTCTTTTAATTCTTGTGCATAATACTTTATCTTATTTTTATTAGACATGTGCTTTGATACAGAGTGTCCAATATTTATTAATAGCGATCCTGAACCACTTGTTGGGTCGTAAATTTTAATTTCTTCTTTATTTTTTAAATGTTCAGCTACTATTTCTGACATTAGTAATGATACTTCATGAGGCGTATAGAATTCTCCAGCTTTTTTACCCGCATTAACAGCAAAATTACTAATTAAATATTCATATATAAAACCTAAGATATCATAATCTTGTTTTCCATTCATAGGAATTATTTTTAGAAGATGTAGTAATTCTCTAATTGCTTTTGTTTGCTCTGCGGATGTCCCACCTAGTTTACTTAATCCTGTCTGTAAAGTATTAAATACTCTATCAAATACTTTCTTATAAATTGGATTTATCAGACGATCAAATGCACTTAATGCATCTCTTACATCACTTACATCAAAATCAATACCTTTTTCTACCCAAGTAGAAAACAAATCTTTATATGCAATAAAGTAACCAATATTATTTTGAATATATTGTACTGTTTTCTTGTCATCTTCATTTATATCTTTAATTTCCGATTCAGAAAATCCCTTTTCCGAAAGGAACTTAAGTTCTTTATCTGATAAGAATTTATAAAACATAAACCCTAAAATATAATCTTTATATTCTCCTGCTTCGATTTTAGAACGCATTTTATTTGCTGATTCCCAAATTTTTGATGCTAATTGTTGCTTGTTCATTCATTACTCCTCAATTTTGTTTTCTTTAAACATTTTTACAAGTTTTCTTTTTTCTTTAATTGATGGATTTGACTTGTTATTTTCCCACCTATTAACCGTAACATTAGTCACTCCTAAAAGATCTGCTAACTCTTGTTGAGTTATCAACAATACTTCTCTAAGTTCTTTTATTTTTAGATCATATTTCATTTATTATCCTCTTAACATCATTTAAACAATTAATTATCAAGTATTTAACAGTTAATTAACATAATTATAGCAACTATGTTGAATGATTTAAATCAATTAATTCACTACTATAATAAAAAACATCTTCCGATGTTCAATGTTTATATGGTGCACCAGATGGGATTTGAACCCACACGGTTGCCCACACGCCCCTCAAGCGTGCGCGTCTGCCAGTTTCGCCACTGGTGCATGCATAATATTTGGTGCGACCGACAGGAGTTGAACCTGTGACCTAGTGCTTAGGAGGCGCTCGCTCTATCCACCTGAGCTACGGCCGCAATGGTTAAATAGATAAGATTGCCTAATAAATACTCATCCATTATTGAGGTATGGATGCTAAACCATTATACACGAAGAAAATAAACTTGTGTAGGGGTATTTGCGATGAACAAAGGCTTGTGATAAAATGGGCAAAGGAAAGGAGAACATATCAGTAAAATAGTTATAGCGCCCGGCTTATTGAAGTGACGAGGAAAGAGGAGTATCGAGAGATTCGGCGGATGCCTCTTCGGCAACAGTTGTCGTTAAATGAAGGATAAATCAACAGAGACTTCATTAAACTGAATTTGAAAGGATCATTAAATATGTGTGGAATTGTAGGTGTTGTAGGGAATAAGCCAGCACCTGAGTTTTTAATTGCGGGATTGAGACAATTAGAATACCGTGGTTATGACTCTGTGGGGATTTCTGTATTTAGAAATGGACAAATACAGACTTTAAAAACAAAGGGAAGAATTGATAATATACAACTTAAATTGGATTCAAATCCATTAACAGGATCGAGTACTGGAATCGGACATACACGATGGGCAACGCATGGTGAACCATCTGATATTAACTCACATCCTCATGGAAGTGCTCGTGTATCACTTGTGCACAATGGAATTATTGAAAACTATTTAGCCATAAAAGAAAGAATGATTCGCAAAGGTTATTCTTTTGAGTCTCAAACGGATACAGAGGCCTTAGCAAAATTATTGGATTATTACTATGTACAAAAGAATGATCCAATTGAGGCGATAAAGAAAGTATTAGAGAAGATTAAGGGTTCATATGCGTTGGGCATGTTATTTGCAGGACATGAAGATACAATATATGCGATTCGTAAGGATAGTCCTCTGATTATTGGAATCGGTAAAGATGAGAATTTTATTGCGTCTGATATTACCGCAATATTGGATTACACACGAAATTATTATTTGCTTGAAGAGGATGAAATCGCAATTGTCTCTAAAAATGAAATTAAAGTCATTGATAGAGATGGAGAAGTTATCCATAAAGAAATACAAACCGCTTCATGGGACCGTCAAAGTGCTGAAAAAGCTGGTTATCCACATTTCATGTTAAAGGAAATCCATGAACAACCATCCGTTTTACTTAATGCGATTAATCCAAGAATTAAGAATGATACGATTGATTTTAGTGAAGCTGGATTAACCAACTCAGTCTTAGAATCAATAACGAAGTTTCATTTAATTGCTTGTGGTACTGCAATGCATGCGGCGATTGTGGGTAAACAACTCATTGAGAAACATGCACGTGTTAGTTGTGATGTAGAAGTTGCGTCTGAATTTAGATATCGTAATCCTATTCTTAGTAAGAATGATGTAGTTGTGATCATTTCACAATCAGGTGAAACAGCCGATTCATTAGCTGCGCTTCGTTTAGCGAAATCGCGTGGAACTAAGGTTATTGCGATTGTGAATGTGGTT